>NZ_JBALLY010000161.1:0-1677 GCF_036963045.1 Bacillus sp. JJ864
TTATACGATTATAGTAGTATAATAGAAGAAAAGGAGTGAAGTGTAATGTGCCAAATCCCTTGGATACCTCCTGACCCGTTTCTAGAACTTATGCATGTCTCTCAAAATGATAATCATTTGTTATTTACTGTAAGAAGCACCAACACCTCCGCATGCTGTCCAACATGTAAACAAGTCGCTTTACGTCCCCACAGTCGCTATACTCGTCTTATCCAAGACCTTCCGATTTCTAATGAATCTGTTACGATCTTGCTTATCTCAAAAAAATGGTTTTGTGACAATCCTATGTGCACTGTTAAAGTGTTCACTGAACGATACGAGTGGCTCGCTCCTAATAGCCGTCGTACTCTTCGAGTAGAAGAGGTATTACGAAAGATAGCTTTTTCCACAAGTTGTTTAGCAGCAGAAAAAATTGCTCATGCACTACAATTGCCCGTAAGTCATGATGTTTTACTTACAATCATTCATAAAACAGATATAAAACCAGAGGTATCTCCCTTTTGTAGGAGTAGATGATTTTGCCTTTCGCAAAGGTCATACCTACGGTGTTCTCATCTGTGATCTTACTACTCATGCACCTGTTGCTGTATTGCCAGATCGATTGCCAGAAACCTTAACTGAATGGCTCAAACAGCATCCTCATATTGAAGTGGTAAGTAGAGATGGATTTACAGCTTTTCGTCAAGGTATTTCAAATGCAAATCCTCGTATTCTTCAAGTATATGATCGGTGGCACTTTATTCAAAATGCAAAAAAACAATTAGACACATTCCTTATGTCACTAGTTCCCTCATCAATTGTATGGAAAGACCCAATTTCCCCAAAGATAGAAGTAGAATTGACAAAAGCAGAACGAGAGAAAGTCGAACGTCAAAGTCAAAAATGGGCCTTCATCCAAGACATTCAAACAGCCCATCGGGCTGGAAAATCTATTTCTTCTCTTGCCAAAGAATATTCATTGAGTTGGCGAACAATCCATAAATATCTTCATATGAAAGACCCTCCAATTATCACACGTTACCGAGTGAAACCTATTCAGCAATACTTGCCTCTTGTTCATCAATATGAGGGTCAAGGTAATACCGTTAAAGATATTCATCTTTTTCTCAAGAAACAAGGATATACAGGAACGTTTTCAGCTGTTCGTACAGCCGTCGAAACAATTCGGAGAAACCGTAAGAGACAGCAACAGACAGAGAAATTACATAAAGTTTCACGAAACAAGTTAGCAGGACGGATATGGGTGGGGGATGATAAATTGAACACATTAGAACAAGCAGACTTTCAACGCTGCTTACAAACATATCCATCACTTCAACCTTTGTATCAGATGATACAAGAATATCGAACTATTATAGAGTCAAATAATTATGATGCTTTTCTGAATTGGTTGCGAAAACAGCTATCTAATAAAGAAATGCCCTTCTATCAATATGCTCGTCGTTTACGAAGTGATTTAGAAGCAGTGAAACACGCATTTTTACTGCCATATAGTAATGGTGTTCTGGAAGGACAAGTGAATCGAGTCAAAGTAATTAAACGTTTACTTTATGGTAAGGCAGGCCTTTCCTTATTGCAGAAACGTGTTCTATATCAACTCTAACTTCCTATTGTAAAAAAACAATAATTACATTTCTAAAGTGTTATATCAACTTTCCCCAAATTAGCGCAAGAACC
>NZ_JBALLY010000162.1:0-5341 GCF_036963045.1 Bacillus sp. JJ864
CAAATTAGCGCAAGAACCAATTCACCTTGGCGGTTACAAAAGATTGTTTTTTATGGTAATATAAGGATTTAAGGCAACGTATTTTAGTTTAAAGGAGACGTTTACATGTCAGCAATAAGGATTGAGAAGGCTTCTATTATAGACGCTGAAACATTAACAGAAATTTCGAAAAGAACCTTTGATAAAGAAGCAAAAAAATGGCTCCCAGATCACGAGAATATAATTGACTATAACATTCAGCCACCAGGGTATGCTTCAATTGAAATGACCAAGTATATGATCAAGGAGTTAAATTGCTTCAAAATTCTATACAACGAAACGATTGTCGGTGGAATTATTGTCACAATTTCAGGTCATTCTTTTGGTAGGATAGACCGTATTTTTGTAGATCCTAATTATCAAGGGAAAGGCATAGGGTCAAAAGTCATAACTTTGATAGAAAAAGAGTTTTTAAACGTAAGGACTTGGGATCTTGAAACATCTAGTAAACAAATCAACAACCACTTCTTTTATGAAAAGATGGGATATGAAGCAACCTTTAAAACAGAAGATGAATATTGTTACATAAAAAGAATAGAACCTTCATCAGGAATAGAAAACTTAGTTGAAAATGAGGATATTTCAGATACCCAATATGAAAACTGTAATATGGCTAAAACGGAGTGTTATCAGGTAACTCTAGAAGGCAGTTCTTTTAGCAATAGTAACATGATGAGCAGCCATATTAACAACTGTAATTTTAGTCATTCAAAGTTACACAATATAAATTTTAGAAACACATTGTTTGCCGATCTAAATTTTTCTAACAGCGAAATGGCTTTTGTAACTTTAAATGGGGTTCGTTTCATTGATACAAATCTTGAAGATGAAGATAATCCAATTACATTTAAAAGATGCAATCTTAAAGGAAGTAAAATAACTTATAGTAACCTTAGGAATGTGGAAATACAGCAAAGCGATATAACAGGTATGAAGATAAACAATATTCCTGTTGCAGATCTTCTTGAGTTGTATAATCAAGTAAATAAAAAGTAATCAATTTATGCCTTATTTAATAAAACAAAAATATATTCTCTTTCCAACACTACTGCCCTGTTAGTTCAATAACATGAACCGAAATCTCTTCTTTAAGCATTTCGGTTCATCATTGTTTCAAACCAGCACTTTTATTTTCTAATAGCCTTCAAAAATTAGATTTTGATAACATATGTTAAACAAAATCTTAAAGAAAAAAGCCGCTTTTCTGTACGCTAAGGAATCGACTCTTTTATGCTCTTTCTAAACTAAAGTGCTTGTTAGTTCGTAATTCGTTTCTAAATTCACATAGAAAACGTTCTACACCTGGATACTTTTCACCAAGACTTGTTATCTCGAAACCGTATTTTCGATAAAATTCCACTACGTCATTATCCGTCTCAGCATAAATCAATGGATATTTAATAGAGATATAATTAATCATATTGCTACCAATACCTTTATCTCGTTGAACTGAAGATACTGCAATATGTTTAATTTCACATTCTTTTACGCTAATAATTTCAATGCCTATACAACCAACAATTTCTCCATCAAGCTCCAAACTATATAATTTTCGATTTAATGATTTTAAATATTTTCCATACTCTTGCTCCACTTTAAAATCTGATGTGGCAAAGGATAAAAGTTTCCTTATAGATGGATGAATCGTTTTCGAATTAACTTCTTTCATAAACATCACCTTTTCTAAAGCACCCGTTAAGTTTAAGTACATTTCTTCATAATCTTTTTTCTATCTTAACATAAATATCCATTTCAAAAAATTATAATAACCCTGCCTTTGATTTATACACGTTGCATTTTATCAATAATCTTACATACCCCCTCTTCAATCTGTTCTGTTTTTACATTCGATACATTTAATTTTAATATTTTTTCTTTTTGAAACGAGGATAAATAATTTTTCTCAATCGGATCTAGTAATACTTTATTTTGTAGTAACTCTCGAATAAGCGCTTGAACAATAGTCTTCTTATTTAGAATGATGTGTGTATGTACACACGGCAAATTCGCATCGTGATATTGAAATAACTGTTTGCTCATACTCCCCCATTCTTTCAAAGAAGTGGCTAACTTCTTGGACCTTTCATAATAAGAATCACGAATTTTTTGCTTATGCCGATCAAACATCCCGCTTTTTATGTAAACTTCTAGAGCTGCTTGTGAAATCATCGAGCTATCAATATCTTGTAATTTTTTATATGTTAAGAAACTTTCAGTTAAACAATCAGGTATCACGGCAACACCAACCCGGAGCCCTGGAAAAATAATTTTAGAGAAACTTTTCAAATAAATAACATGGGAGGAATCATCATAACAATACATCGGATCTGCTTTACCATCTCTTTCTAAATCAGCTAAATAATCATCTTCCACAACAAACACATCATACTTCTTCGCTAAACGGACAATGGCTTCCTTTTCTTTTTTAGAATACGATGTTCCTAACGGATTATGAAATCTCGGCATTGTATAAAAGAATTTAATATCTTCTGTTTGAAAAATACGTTCTAATTCGTTTAAATCGATTCCTTCGGCTGTCCGTTCTATGCCAATCACAGTGATGCCGTGCGTTTCTAAATATTCGATAAACAAATGATAACTTGGCTGTTCAATTAGAATCGATTTCTTCTTATTTGGAAATGGAATCGAAGTTAACAAAGATAATGCCTGCTGCACACCTGATGTAATAAAAATGTTTTCTTCATTCGTAAATACTTGATAGTTTGCTAGTTGTCTTTGCACAACTCGAATTAACGAAGGCAACCCTTTTGGAGTCCCATAAATAAATAAGTCATTTTTGTATGTATCAATTGCTTTATTTATGCAATGCTGAAAATCCAAATATGGAAAAACATCTGGATCAGGTGAAGATGTTGCAAAATCTATGACACTACTATTTCTAACATGATTTTCGTTTGTTTTTTTCACAACATAGTATCCGCTTTTCAAAACGGAGTAGATTATATGTCTTTTTTCTAACTCTTGAAGGGCACGAATAATGGTACTTTTCGTGCATTGATAACGCACACTTAATGATCGAATAGACGGTAATTTATCCCCTTCTTTTAATTCGCCAGTTTGAATTAACCTTTCTAAATCATTAAAAACAATTAAATATTTATACACGCTTACACCTCTATCTATTTTTGTACCGGTACAGATCATATTTATTTGTATTGTAGCACCCACAAGAAAACATTACCATTTACATATACTGGCCAGTAAGAAAATTGATGATACGAGGTGTGATTATGTTACAAATTAAAAAAGCTTACGCTGCAGCAATTCTATATACATCCATTATTGGTTTTTCATTTATGTTTGTAAAACTTACCCTTACAATTACAGGACCATTGGATACATTAGCTCATCGATTTACTGTTTCTTTTCTAACCGCATCTATTCCAGTCATATTCGGTTTTATCAAATTAAATATTACATTTAAAAATATGCTTTCTATTTTACCTGTAGCCATTCTATATCCAGCATTATTCTTTACGTTTCAAGCATTTGGATTAGTGTATACATCTTCTTCTGAAGCAGGAATTATTCAAGCTACCATTCCTATCTTCACAATGGTGTGCGCCTCTTACTTTTTAAAAGAACGAACAACGATTTGGCAAAAAATCTCGCTCCTGTTATCAGTATCGGGCGTCATTTACATTTTTGCGATGAAAGGATTAGGCTCTCATACTACTAGTTTTACCGGTGTTATACTTATTCTCTTATCAGCATTATCATCAGCTGGTTATAACGTTCTAGCACGAAAGATGACCAAACAATTCCGCTTAATCGATGTAACTTATATGATGACTATAATTGGGTTTGTTTGCTTTAATACATTATCTATCGGAAACCATATTGCAGCAGGAACTATACATCTATATTTTCAGCCCTTTACAAACTCGTTATTTCTAGTTTCCATCTTATATTTAGGAATCCTTTCATCACTGTTAACAGCATTCCTATCAAATTACGCATTATCCATTGTAGAAGCTTCAAAAATGAGTGTATTTAGCAATGTGTCTACTTTAATTACAATGTTCGCTGGTGTCATCTTCTTACAAGAAGAGCTTGCGTATTACCATATTATTGGGGCAATCATAATTATACTCGGCGTATTAGGTACAAACTTTTTAGATGAAAAATTTGTGTCTGCAAAGAAGAAAAATGTTAGCGTATAAAAGAAAAGGCCTGTTTTGAATCTAATCAAAACAGGCCTTCAACGATGTTAGATGCTCCATTCATTATTTTACAACTGCTCTTGTGCCTCTAATCTAAGCATCGCTCCAAAATATTGCGAAGCAGTTGTAAAAGCAATAAATGCACACAGCTCACATATTTCTTCTTCACTTAAACATTCCTTCAAAATATCAAAAGTTGAATTTGATATCTCTCCCTTTTGCTTTTAAAAAACTTCTGCAAATCCTATAGCAATTGAAATTTTTTCATTAAACTTATCAAACTCAGGTTTTCCTTTCGCTTTACAATACTCACAGCCATTACTTTGCGCTAACGTTCTCCTTACTTGTTCCTTTAACTCAGCAGAAAGCAATCCATCTTTTTCTAATACATCTCCTAAGTGAAACCATCCTTTCATCACTTCTATGTTATGTCCTAAAAGTCTTTGGAATGGTATTTCTCCGAAATTCGATTCATCAATTCTTGCCATTTAAAGCACCCCCTTGGTATATTAATTATAAAAAATAAAATTATTAAATCACATTAAATTAACAATGAATCACCCGAAAATATTTTAAATAATTAACGAAAAAAGAGGATTTCTTTTAAAAATGAAAATAGATAATATTGATAAGAAAATAATAGATGAATTACATAAGAATAGTCGGTTATCAATGAGTGAAATTGGAAGAAGAATTAATTTATCTTCACCTTCCGTAACAGAACGTGTAAGACAAATGGAGTCATTTGGAATAATTAAAAGATATACCTTAGAAATTGATTATGAAAAATTAGGGTTACCAATCCAGTGTATAATAGAAGAAACAGTTAAAAACGGAGACTATAAATCATTCAAAAATTATATAGAAAAACTTCCAAACGTAGAATTTTGTTATCGTATAGCAGGAAATGCTTGTTACATGCTAAAAATGCAATTTGAAAATTTCGCTAAAGCGGAGAAATTCATTGAGGATGTAAATCCATTTACACATACTGTTACACATTTTATTTTTTCGCCTGTTCAAACAAATTTACGAATTAATGCGGACTAAACATCCACTTGAAAATTACTAAAGTTTATTAAATTAGCCTAAATCTTTAGTGAAAGAATTCCAAAAAG
>NZ_JBALLY010000163.1:0-4027 GCF_036963045.1 Bacillus sp. JJ864
TCTTAGTACTCTTGGTACTTTTAGTACTATTCGTATTAAACGCTTGCTATATCAATGTTTTTAGGAGTACCAAACCTATAAAATTAACTTTATGTTCTTAGTACCCTTGGTACCCCCTTAGTTATTAGGCGGCTTTTCTTCAAAATCAAAACCCAATTGTTGAACAATCTCTTTATTTATAGTCACAGCATTGATTTTCCGCCCTTTATGACTAATTTTTTGATAATCAACTGCCTTCCCATCTAAAACATTAGGAACAGTAAATCCTCTTTTCAACCACTCTTTTCTAGTCCTTTTTTCTTCTGGCCCTAGGAACTCTTTTAAAAAAGATGGTGTTAAACAAATTGAACTAAACTTATAAATTGCTTTGATATTTTTTGGAGCATAGTCATAATAAATACCATCCCTATTACTATCCAAGTAAGTTAAAATTTCATTCAATAGTTCTTTTGGTTTATCTATCGCCTTATTTTCTTGGGCAATTTCATCAAAGAGTTTGTCCAGTTGTTCAAGATCTACACTAACCTTGAAAAATTCTTTTAGAAGTCTACCTGCATAATGAACTGTTGCGTAATAAAGGGATAATCTTGTTAAAACTTCATTTCCCTGCGCTTTATTCATATAAAAATCTTTAAATTTATAAAAAGATGGGAGCAACTCTTCCTTACGTACTTGGTACTGTTTTAAAAACTCTAAACCAATGACCCCATAATTTGTTTCTAATCCCTTATATAAATCAGTGAAAAATATATAATCTACTCCTTCAAATGGGCTATCATTTAAACTCACAATTCGAGCAGCGGCTCCCCCAGCTTTAGATGCATATTCATTTAGACTTACTTCCCCAGTAGTTAACATGATATTTTTCCATGTATTTTCTCTTTGCGAACCACTAAGAGAACCTCTACCTTTTGACTTTCCTCCACTGAAGTGATAAACAATAGATTGAAGTAATCTTTCATCTGCTTTACGACTATCATCCATTAGCAACGGAAAACTATTTAAAAAGGCTGCTTTACGTTCAACACTGACTTTAGTTGCGTTAAATTCATTAACAAGTTCACTTGTCCCCCATACGCTAGCCGCAACTTTTAATACACTTGTTTTTCCTTTTGAGGTCCCACTAGAAAGGTCCACAATAAAAGGATTTATTTTTAAATCATGTAACAGGACACTAGCAAAAGAAGCCAGTACAAAAAATAATGCTCTCGGATGTGTTTTAATACGATTAAATACTTCATGAATCCATCCTTCTACTGTCCCAGCTACTTGGAATGATTCAAAAAGTTGTTGTTCTCCTTGATCACTAGGGAGTATTTCATAATCTGTTGCTAGTAATGGATGAGCCAAACCACTTTTCACATAACCTAGACGATCTACCATAAGCCCTCTATCAATCTCAGTAAATGCTAGAACCTTATCAAAGTAATCTATTAACTGCTTTATATTATTATCATTTGAAGGAAATCCTTTATCTGCTAATGGCATCATCTCCTTCTTAGTGGCCAATGCTCCAGCTGGAACAATCTCATTGACGACCTTTCCTCTATCATTCCAAGTTAACTCATAATATAATTGTTGACGTTCAACGTTATGTAGCTCTCTTTTAAGAATCGGAACATGTCTAGCAACCATGATTTCTCGTTCATCAACTTCTCCATTCTTAACCTTAGTTTCCACTCTATATAAAGCATTATTCTTTACTTTATAAGGACATGGAATACATACAGAAGCGATAGAATCCTCTTGTTTTTTCTCAATATCGGTTGTTACTTCCTCATCTGACTTTTCTTCATTTACCTTCTTATAGGCCGAATTAACAACCTTTGTAATATCCTTAATAAGAAATCCTTTTTTGAAGGAAACAAAATATTTGTGAGCCAATTTAAGACTGGACAATACTTCCTTTTTGCTCACCTTACAAATTAATAGCCTTCTGGCTAAATCATAAAAGTCCCCATCACGTGAACCATTAGTTTCATATGGATAACTCATAGGTGAAGGTGTTTTCGCACCATTCCATGCTTTATATAAGAACTGTGGAAGCTCGTCCAATTTTTCTAGACTTTGGGTAACTAGATAACGCCCTTCTGTATTTTCGGTCGGGAATACGATATAACCCTTTTCCGCTGCACGTGTATCTTGTGTTAACCCTAAACGATTAACGTAATTCTGATACTGACCTTCTTTTTTCGTTAAATTCGTTTCGCCTTTGAATATAAACTGCCAACCATTAGGAGTTTTAATTAAATGATGATGAATGTTTTCTCCTTCAAGTAATTCCCTTAGTAACTGACCTTCTTTAGAATCGTCAATGTCGACAATGAAAATGCCTTTTGGAACTACGCACCCTATCCAACCACCTTGATCCAGCCATCCATCAATTTTGCCGCAATCTAATGAATGCGTGGTTTTCCAAGAACCTACTGGTGTTTTTGCTTTTTGATACTCTTGATTGCCCTTTGCATATCCAGTAAGCTTAATAACTTTCGCTCCAGGCATTATGTTGTTAATTGTTTCTGTATAATTCGCTGTAGTAGATAACAACTTCTCACCTCCCTTGTCACAAGACGAACTCAATGTTAAAATATAAGTAGACAAATAATTGCTTGGAAAGATGTATGAATTCGCCGTTCATATATCTTTTTTTATTGTTCATGCGTTTTATTTTTCACAACCTTATTGAATATTTCTTCTTTCAGTTCTGATGCTTTTCTGAAATCTTTATTTAATCCACTCGTTGTATAATTGATTAATTGCCAATATACTCGTAACTTCCTGTGAAATTCGTGGAAGTAGAAATTTTGCTCACCTTTACTTACAACTCTATCCATATCCTCCATCAACCTTGACATAAGGATTTCCACATCTACTAAAGTTTCTACTTTAGCGCCAATTGAACCAATCCCATCGTCTAACTCGTAGACAATATCTCTTAAATTATCTTCTCCATAAGAACCGTCTTTAGAATAATTAGTTACCCTCAATTCTGAGGCCATCCCTACTGTTTTAAAACTTGCAGCTATTGGTTGTTCTTTTGCCACTGTTAATTGATCCATATTTCTTCTCTCCTTATTTACTTAATTCATTAATAACTAACGCCCATAGACTTTCATCTACGTCTATTTCATATTCGTCTAATGCAACATGTCTTTTATAATGCTGTATGGATTCTTTTAATCCATTTTCTGTTGCATATCTACTGATAAGTGGTGTACCAAACTCGTTTGTACGTTTGATAATAAACTCACCGTTTTCTTGGTAGATTTCTAACTTTTTCGTTTTCATTTAAGCCCCTTCACCTCTTATTATGTATTGACGTTGCCACCGCCCCATATTAGCTATAAGTTCCAACATTGCATTTATATTCGGTCCGCAATAGACCATCTGACCAACAAAAAGCGCTATTTATTTTAAAGCAAACTTTGATAAAGTTTTATATCGTTATTAGTAGCATTCATATTGGAAGTCATATCATCCAAAAATTCATCTACTTCATTTTTCTTAAACAGATACTTGGTCCCAACTTTATAGTATGGTAATCCATTTTTCAGAAGATGTTCATCGATAGTTGGCTTGCTAATATTCAAATACTCCGATAGCTCTTTAAAGCTTAAAAAATACTTTTCTTTAGCTAATTCCTCAACTTTTTCATTAATTGCTTTTTCCAGCATAGTATTAACGGTCTTTTCATCAATCTGAACATTTAACACTTTAGATCACCTCCTCTTCGTGAAACTTTATGACACATTTTATGTAAAAAAAATTTCATCAATAGTTATTTTAGATAGGCCTTTTTCCCTAATTAAATCTCTTAAAATTACTTTTTCTCTATCTTTATACGCTGTAACACCTTTTTCTTTTCTTCTTAAAGCCTGAACAGATATTCCGAAAAGTTCCGCTAATTCCTTCTGTGTTAAACCAATCAATTTTCTATAACCTTCGGGTTTTATTTTCAAGATTCCCCCTCCTTTCACCTTAATGAAACTTTATGACACCTCAATAGTAACAGTCCTTTTTCCATTAG
>NZ_JBALLY010000163.1:4145-4330 GCF_036963045.1 Bacillus sp. JJ864
ATAGGTATATTATAATTTGTTTCAAGAGGTGAAACTAAATGGACATAGATAAAAAAGCAGTAGGCATGAGGATTGCTGAAATAAGAAGAGATAAAGGATTGACATTAGAAGAATTCGGTAAGCTTGTTGATAATGCCGGAAAAAGCATTGTTTCAAAGTGGGAAAAAGGAAGCACAATACCAAAT
>NZ_JBALLY010000164.1:0-2276 GCF_036963045.1 Bacillus sp. JJ864
ATCATTGTCTTCCAATAAGTATCTACGTGTTCTTTTAAATCTACGCTTTTATTTTTTATGCTCCGCATTATAGCACCACAAATAGAATTTGAAAAAACATACAACTTATCTTGTTCGAGATCATCCGAATTTACTATAATTCCATTTTTCTTGTGACCAAACCTAACATAATCTCTTTTGAAGGAGAAAAAAACACATTTTTCTCTATCTAATTCAATGTAGTCAGGTCTATATAACATGATTGCTGTATTTAACCTGTCTGTTTCCGAATGATCAAATATTCCTTCACTTCGTCTTTTATATAAGATACCTTCTTCTAATATTTGAGGTATTAATATATCAGCCGTTTGATGAATTAACTCACTCATATTATCCTCCTTGTTTTAATACTGCATTAATTCATTTTATTATTTAATTTCCAAACGATACAACGTTGGTTCTACCTCTGAATAGATTAACTTTCCATCAAGAAGGTTGTATAATTTCAATCCTACTTCATTAACATTCGTATATATTTCCTTCATAACTTCAATTTCCAATCCCTCTGAATTTTCCTGAATAACGAAGGATGCAAAGTCTCCAAAATAAAATACTGCCGATGAATCTACTGATCCTTTCACTGCATCTGTGCAATCCAGTGGAAATCCTATTAACATGTAGCTTACTCCACCATCCACACGATCAATCGTTTTTAAAGCTGGTTCTCCATTTGGTAACTTTAAATCTTCAACGTATTCAAGAGCATCTTTATTTACAATCCATCTTGCCTTGTTGATCACGTTAGTAGATGGTTTATTTTTTAGCTCTTTAATAATTGCTACTGGGTCTGTTTGAGTTGGTGTAAATACTTTTGCTCTATTTAGCAATGATCCAGGGTTAAAAGCACCTGCATTATCTCCATTAAACATGTAATCAATTTCTTTTTTTAGATACTCTTTCTTCATTAATTCCACAATTAAATCTGCTAAACTAACTGCTCCTGTATTCATTTTTAATATTTTTCGTTTTACCCTTGAAATGGAATCAAATTCCACAGGAGATAAAACATCTGCAGTTAATCCAATGCTATTCACTTCAATTTCATTTTCTTTATCACGTTCTTCTGAATGAACTTCAATTTTGATATTTGATTCCTCAGTCAAAACCGGGTATCTTAGATTTCCATCAACTGTAACTACTTTCCCGTATTTTCTTAATAAATTTTCTTCTTCCACATAACTAATGATTTCATTAGCTATAGATGTTGGAATAAATGCTTTTCCACTATTTGAAACCGATAGCCCTAATGAACGAGCTTCTTGTTCACTTATATTTCCTGTCACATAATTTGCAAAAGCTGAACGAATTTCTTTTTTATTTTTAATTGTTGTAGTCATGATATAATTCTCCTTGTATTTTGTTTTTTGATTGAGCATAGGATGTTGGTCCAGAACACCCTATGCTTTTTTGTGCTTATTTAAATTTCACTAACATATTATCGATTTGTTTAAGTAGCTTCTCCCGTTTGTCTAACTGTCTCCATACTCCGTTTCGTCTTTCCCAAACCTGGCCTTTTCTTCTTTTTATTAGATTTTTCAATTCCGTTACATCCCTAGATTCGTGGAATTTAGATGCACTTTCATATTGTCTAACCATTTTTTACACCTCCCTTCAATAATTTTGATAATCTATTACTTTTGTCGTAAAACTAGCATTTCTCATGCTCCAATTTGATATTTTGATATACTTCGACTAATTCCATACACAGTTTATGATGTACAGGATCTCCCTCTTCAACTGCAGTATTGTATTTTTGAATAAGCATATCTAATTTGGATCGTTCCTTTTTATTTAATTTATCAAGTATAGATTGCAGACACTTCTCTATCACTTTACTCACCTCCCTTTAAGTCAAATTCGACAATTACCGACAAATCAAAGGTAGAACATCCCCATTTTTTTCGATAATGTTTGTAGTACAACAAAACAAGTACAACAAACCTCTAAACATTGATATGAATGGGTTTATAGTGCTTTTTTATTTGTCACGTGACAACAAGTGCGACAAAACAGATTCCCACAAGAAAGCCTGTCATATCAACGTTTTCTAGATCATTTATTAGTGTCGTAGTACAACAAAAAAACGAATTTTTTTAAAAAAACCATTTTGAGGTGCGCGTTTGCACCCTCACTCCCTATCCTCCCGAAAGAGCAAAATTTATTTTTCCGATAGGGGGGCTATGCTAAATCGTTCATTTCAATATCTTCCACAGTTCTCATCCTCCTGACTTTAATCT
>NZ_JBALLY010000165.1:0-11637 GCF_036963045.1 Bacillus sp. JJ864
AATTCTAGCTGTAATCGAAACATTCGATTACAGCTAGAATTAACATTGTCTTTTCAAAAATACATTACAACTGATATAGAACATGCCTTCTCTAAATGAAAAAATTGTTAAGTTTATTCAAAAAAACACGTTAAAACCTCTTACATAAAGCATAAAAATGTTTTATTATGTATTAAAATACAAAATGGAGAAAGGGGCATCACTGTGAAAATTTGGTTTTATGAAAAAACAAAAACCACAAATGATCTACTCGGTATTTGGGATAACGTCCCAACCATTCCGCGAATCGGTGAGAAAGTAGAGCTTTTAAAGAAAGTACGGACTGTAACAGACATTAAATATACAAAAAACGGGAATAACTTTCATGTTGAAATTTTTATTTACTAAAGAAAAAAGCTCTCCATATTTTTTAGGAGAGCCTTTCTCTTTCATCTGCTTTTTTTATCACAATTGTATCATTCACTAGTTCCACTTTTACATAATCACTTTCTTCTAACCCTAAATGATTGACCGCTTCATCAGGTAATTCAACAGCCATGTAGCGCTCTGTGAAGACAACTTGACTATATGTAGCTTGCTCTGCAAGTAAATCAGCTTGTTTTTCTTCTTGTATGGTTCCAAGTGATGGCAGTCCAACTTCTTTTACAGTGCGCCAATTACGACGAATAAAGGGAACAAGCCACAGTAAGCTAATAATGATGATAATAAGACCAATCCACAAATTACTCTGTGCTTGCAATTCAGCAATTTTTACTGGTTCTTGTGCGCTGCTATCAGTAAATTGAATAATACTAACAACAGTATTATTTAAAGCGTGCACGATCATATTTGTCCATAGGCTTTTCGTCTTTATGTATAAAAGACACATCACAACACCAAACAAAAAGGCACCGATCACATCAACATGCCCAAATCCAAAAATCAGTGAAGAAATGATAATAGCACGTTTCACACCCCACTTATACGCCATTCGATTTAAGAAAAAGCCCCGAAAAATCGCTTCTTCCATAATTGGAGCAAATATACAAGCTGAAATGACACTTAAAATCTTTGTAAAAGTAGTGCTCATATCAATAACATTTCCATCACTTAATAAATCAACTAGAAAGTCAGGAATGAGCTGAGCTAGTATATAAAATTGAATAAAAGAAACGCCGAATGAAAAAATCATTCCCATCGCCGTCGCAATTAATATAAGTCGCCATGGAATAGATAATGGTTTATCAAAAAAACTTGTAAATACTGCGTTATTTTTTTTCATCTTATAAAACAACCAAAGTAATGGAAAAACAAAGAAGACTAAAGTGTCTGAGACAAATTCGAACGCATCATTTCCAGCACCTATCATATCTAGTGTAAGATATGCAATGAATGAACCTAAAATCATCCATCCAAAAAAACTACGAAGTCGAATACGTGAAAATGCAAGATTAATAGAAAACACCTCCAACTTGATATATTTATATTATAGTATCAATATGATGTAATTTCTTCCTTTATTTATCAAATTAGCCCTGTATAATCCTACAACTCCCCAAAATAAATCCCCGCTTAAGCGAGGATTTATTTTTTTATTCCGCTATTGGCGGGGGATGAAGCCCCCCACTGATGGAAGTTTCACTTTATAACACATCACGTTTTTGGAACAATGCACTGGAAGCAACGAGTAAAATAACAAAATGAGCTAACACAAATAACAATGAAGTTGTAAAGCTAAACTCTGAAAATATTGGTTTGGCTCCCTGACTTAGCAACTCATTACTATCATACATATTTAAATTCAAGTGGAACATTACAACATATTTTGCTATACCTTGGCCAAATTGAAATATTAGCATTTTTAACATTGACTCTAGGAAAAAGAAAAATAGTGTAATAACTAATGGTAAAACTGATTTTCTAAAAATATTAGCTAATAAGAATGCAACTGTTGGATAAAATAATATCGGTAAAATGTTATACGCAAAACGTTTTAATAGAATTGCAAAAGTTACCGCTCCAGTGTCCCCGCCAAATACAATGAGACCAATCAGCATTGCTGTAAGTAAAGAAGCAATACATACAAATAATATAGCTAAGAGAACTGTAATATACTTTGAAAATAAGATCGTAACTCGTTTCCTTGGTCGAATCAATAATTGTTTAATTGTCCCTTTTTGAAATTCCTCTGTAATTGTGCGGGATGCTAACGTAACTCCAAAGATTGTTGCAAACGTAACAATCATGCCAATATTTTGCTCTGCAAACATAATGAATCCTTCAATTTTGATTTCAGGCGGAGCCCATTTTTTGATAATAATTGCTGCTGCAATTTCTAATACTGCTAGCACTACTAATAGAATGTACATACTCTTTTTCGCATGTAACTTTAAAAATTCATTTTGAATTAATTTTATCATTATGCTTTCACTCCCCCTGTAACTGCTAAGAATTCATCTTCTAATGATTTATTTTGAACTGTTACACTGTACACAAGAACATCAGCATACACTAAATTTTTCACAAGCTGCGGAATTTCCTCTTTCATGACAGATACCATAATTTTGTTTTCTTGAATGGTTCCTTTAATCAGTTCATTCGCTTTCTCTACTTGATTCACTTCTAACGCTACCATAATCTTGTCATCACTTTTTACTTGTTCACGTAAACTATACTCTTGAACAAATTGTCCATTCTTAATAATAACGACACGATCACACATCAGCTCAATTTCACTTAGTAAGTGACTTGATACAATGACTGCAATGTTTTCTTCTTTTGCTAAACGCTGTAAGTAATCGCGAATTTCACGAATTCCTGCTGGATCTAAACCATTTGTCGGCTCATCTAAAATTAAAATTTTCGGATTATGCAGTAGCGCTTGCGCAATCCCTAAACGTTGTTTCATACCAAGAGAATATGTTTTTACCTTTTTATGAATCGCATGTTCTAATTCAACAAGCTTTACAATTTCAGCAATGCGTTCTTTACCAACTGGTGTAACGGCCATATTCGCAAAATGCTTTAAATTTTGCATTCCCGTCATATATTCATATAGTTCTGGGTTCTCTACAATCGCTCCAATATACTCTAGCGCTTTTTCACGCTCAGTACGTATACTATGACCGCAAATTGTAATATCACCTTCTGTTACTGAAATCAACCCTGTCATCATTCGAATTGTCGTCGTCTTCCCGCTCCCGTTCGGTCCAAGGAAACCGTACACTTCCCCTTCCTGTACTTCAAACGATAGCCCACGAATAATTTCAGCACTGCCTATTTTTTTGTGCACATTTTCTAATTTCACTACTACATTTCCCAATGCCTATTCCTCCTTTAAACTTCTAATTTTTTGTCGATGATGTAAGATGTAATGAATATGAAGAGAACGGTCGATAACAAAGTAAAGCATACATACGAAATACTTGCCCCTTCATTAACATAAAATGACGTTTCGAAAAAACCATTTTTATCCATAAATTTAATACTTTTCGTATAAAATACATGCTCATCTATTTTTTGTAATAAGTTAGTTATAGAGAATTGAATTGTCCCAAGGATGATACAAAAAAAGAAAAATAATACCTTACTTAATAAGGAGTTCACATTAAAGAGTTTTATAATTGCAATTATGAAATATACAGAAGCCAAAAAACTAGTTAAATCTATAATCCATAAAAAGAGAGAAAAGAAATGATGAAGCAACCCAAATTTATAAAAGTATTGCATCGCTTGTTGAATCTCTCCATTTGTATTTTTCCCGTAAATATCTAAAGAAAAAAAATGAACAAATCCTAAAGCTATTAATGACAGTAAAACAACCATTATTGTAAAAAACAATAGGTTGGCACATATATATTTTTTAGCAGGAATAGCTGTATATCGAATCATAGAATTTTTTAACATTCTTCGAAAAGATAAGGCGGCTATTAAACTAATAGAAAATACTGTTATGCTAAATAATAATATAAACAAAACTAATATTACGTTTTGCTTTGTTGGAGTCATGTGCTTAGCAGAACCCATAAAGTTAAATAAAAGAATAAGCGAAATCGTAATAAACCCTACGTAAATAACCCATATTTTCTTTTTATTACAGTTATATAAGTAATGAAGAAGTGGATTCATTGTCCAAACACCTCCTTGAACAACTCGTGTATAGCTTTTCCTCTTTGAAAACGAAGATCTTCTACATTTTCATATAAAACAATCTCCCCGTCTTTTAAGAAAATCACTTCATCAAACAAGTTTTCAATTTCACTAATTAAATGAGTAGAAATTAAAATTGTACAATCTTCGCGATAAAATTGAAGAATTAACTCTAGTACATGCTCCCGTGAGACGAGATCAATTCCGCCCAGCGGCTCATCTAACACATATAGTTTTGCATGACGTGAAAAGGTTAAAATTAGCTGTAGTTTTTCTACCATTCCCTTTGATAAAGCATTAATTTTTTCTTCTAATGGAATTTTCAATTTCGCAATTGTATCCACCGCTTTTTGAATATCAAAATCTTCATAAAAATCACGATAAAAAAATAAAGCATCTTTTACAGTCATCCACTCTTCAAATATCGGACGGTCAGACATGAATGAAACAATATTTTTCGTTTCTCGACTTACCTTCTTACCGGCAATGAAAATATCTCCTTGAGAAGGGTGCTGTAAACCGACAATCATTTTCAGCAACGTCGTTTTCCCGCTGCCATTATCCCCAACAAGACCAATAATTTTTCCTTCTGTTATCGTTACGTTTATATCTCTAATAACAGCTTTTAAATCGTAACGTTTCCATAGATTTTCTATTTTTACTAATTCTCGCATCTGTTCTCCCCCTTTATCTCTTCTAATGAAGAATGAAGAATGGACAACATTTCCTCTTCTGAAAACCCTAAGTTGCTCATTCCATTTATAAAGGCATGAAGCAACTCTTTTGCCATATCCTTTCGCAGCTCCATAATTTTCTCTCCTTCAGTTGCTACATATCTTCCCATTCCTCTACGCGTCACAACGATACCCTCGCGTTCTAGCTCTTGAAATGTACGTTGAATTGTATTTGGATTCACTTGTAACTCACCCGCTAATTCACGTACAGAGGAAATTTTACTACCAGGCGATAAATGACCTGTTACAATTTCCTTTTTTATAAATTCCATCACCTGAATGTAAATTGGGATGTTGGGAGAAAATTCAATTTTCATTTCTTCCTCCTATTGTTTTAGTGTACTAATTAGATAGTACACCATAACACAAAAAATGTAAACGACAATTTAGAATATAATCCCCCCTTTATATATCATTAACAAACTCATACAAAATAACAATGTTATGTAAACTTATTTCTCACAAAAAAAAGAGTGCCCTATACATATAGAGCACTCACTTTATTAAAAGTTAAATACAAAATCATCATCTGATAATTTTTCAACATTTGTCGCTTTCACGTAACCATTTCCTTTTACAGAGAAAAAGTCATGGTTTTTTGTATCCGTACGTAAACCGTTTAATACGATTGGATTAATTTCTTCTTCTTCAAAGTGCGGTTCTAATCCTAAATTCATTAATCCCTTATTCGCATTGTAACGAACGAAACGATTTACCTCTTCCACAAGACCAATCGATGTATAAATTTCATCTGTATACGCTGTTTCAATGTCATACAGCTCTAATAACAGATCTTTCGTTTCTTTTTGCACTTCTTGTTGTTCTTCTGCAGAAAGTTCTGCAAACACTTGCTGCGCTAAAATACCGACGAATACGCCGTGGATACTCTCATCCTAACATGTTCATACAAGGTCGCTACTCTTGTACCGCTTTTACAAGCAGCTTACTGTTACCAGTAAGTACAGACTATATCACCATCCATATAGGATGTCCCCCATTTCGAGCACCTATCGCTTGTGCCCTACGGTTTTCACCTAGTCGTTGAACGTTCCTTTAGATTATCTAAAGGCTTCGCTGCTGATTGCCCTAGCTAACTTGCTTCATTTATTGATTCCTTTTAAAGAACCAATAACCGCCAATTAACTACAGGGTATCCCAGCAATTAGAGGGATTTTCTACTATCTATTGCTAGATAGAGCCGCAAATGTTTTACGGATAATGAGATTAATGATTTCACCGCTCGCCGTTAATTTTCCTTGCCCTGCTAAATACAGCGGATAGAAGAATCCGCTATAGAACAAGTAGCTTTCTAAAAACACACTTGCTACCATTGCCATGTATAGCTCTTTTTTCGTTACTTGAGGCTTTAATAAACGACGGTAGTAATTTGTAATGATACTTGATTTTTTCTCAAGTAATGGATGTGTATCTACCCATTCAAAAATTCCATCAATTTCTTCTTCAGTTGCAAGCGTTGTGAAAATATGGCTGTAACTTTTCGCATGTACTTCTTCCATAGCTCCCATGAACGCAAGCACACTTTTTGCTTGTAAGTTCTCAAGGTGCACAAGAATGAGTGGCATTCCCTCGCCGCCTTGCTTCGTATCTAGAAGTGTTAATCCTCCAAGTACACGCTTATAAGCAATTTGTTCTTCCTTAGATAACTGCACCCACGTATTTTTGTCAGAAGAAACAGCGATCTCCTCTTCTGTCCAAAACTGAGCGATGTTTTGCTTCCAAAACATTAAACTAAAATCGTCTTCTTTCTTGTTCCAGTTTACCGCGCGCATTGAATCGCCCCTTTATTATATTGTTGCATCGTTCTAACGTGCGGTGAAACTTCCATTCCATAATGAAAATCTAACCGCACGCTAGAACGTAAATTTGATCACTTAGGATGAGCAGGGTTTTTCTAAACCCTGCTCATCCTGTTTTATATAATAACTATCAATTGTATACTCTTCTACTAAAAGAATACATTATACTGTGCAGGCTACACACTCTTCGACACTTAATTTACGTGTTCTTGTGTAGTACAAGCTCTTTAGTCCTTTTTTATGAGCATAAATATAATAACGCGCTAATTCACGAGTAGAGATATCGCTATTTACATAAAGAATTGTACTAATCCCTTGGTCAATATGCTCTTGAATTTCTGCGATTAAATCAATGAGCTTAAACTGATTCATATCGTAAGAAGATTTATAGTACCAGAACGTATCTTTTGATAAATACGGCATTGGATAATATGTTGTTGCATTTGCATACGTTCTTGATTCAATTTGGCTTACGATCGGCATTACAGATGATGTCGCGTTCTGTACGTAACTGATTGATTGTGTCGGAGCAATTGCTAATCTATATGAATTATATAAACCATGCTTCTGTACTTGTTCTTTTAGGTTTGTCCAATCTTCTTTTGTTGGAACATGAATTCCTTCAAATAACTGTTGTACTTTCTCAGTTACCGGAATATAATCCGTTGTTTCATACTTCTCAAAGTATGTGCCATTTGCATAATCTGACTTTTCGAAGTCTTTAAAGGTTACACCTTTCTCTTTTGCAATTTCCATACTTTTTTCAATGGAGTAGTAATTTAGCATCATAAAGAATGTACGAGCGAATTCTTTTGCTTCTGCACTTTCATAAGCGATTTTATTTTTCGCTAAATAACCGTGTAGGTTCATTGCGCCAAGACCGACAGAATGAAGCTCCTCATTTGCTTTTTTCACTGTCGGTGCGTTCGGAATAATTGTCATATCAGAAACAGCTGTTAAAGCTTCCATTCCTGCATGAACCGCTTCACGTATTTCTTTATTCTCCATTACGTTTACAATATTTAATGACCCTAAGTTACAGTTAATATCGCGGCGTATAATGTCATCTGTACCGTAATCATTGATTACAGATGTTTCTTGTAACTGGAAGATTTCAGTCTCGAATGTTCAACTGAGGTCGCTACTCTCAGCCCGTTGTACATACAACTGCTGTATGTCACCATACAGGACAGACTATATCATCACCTACAGCATAATCTGATTAGGTGCTCCGCTTTTCGAACGCCAATTGCTTGCGCCCTACTCCCCTATGGGATAGTCGTTAGGCTTTTACTTATCTTAGTTTTTCAGAAAGTCTCTTATCATTTCATGCTGCCTGTTTTTAATTGTACATATACAAAACGATAAGATACCCTCTGAATAAAATAACTTATTCTAAGATAAGATTTAGCACGGTAGGTTACCTCACTTTTGAGGCTTTCCCCGTTTAACGGAGTTTTCGACTAGTATTTCTACTAGAAGGTGCTACTTAATTAACACAAGTTCGACATCTTCACAGTTCCAATACCCTTTAACGGATGTTGTTTATTTGCATTTGATTTAAACATTAAGTATGGATAACCAGACTCAAGCTGAATCATTGCAATTTTAATGAGCATATCACGTGTGCTAATATCCAGTTGTTTCTTTTTGATATTTGGATTGCTCATCAGTTCGTCATACATTTCATCAATATCGATATCGTCTAAATGTTTTCCGTACTCTTTATACACTGTATAAGGCGCGAAAACATGGAATGGTTCGTTTTTCTCAGCAAGCTCAAAGAACTTGCTTGGAACGATAATTCCGATGGAAAGAGACTGAATACGGCTCTTCTCGTCGGCATTTATTTTTTTTGTATCGAGGAACTCAATAATATCCCAATGGAAAATATTTAAATATACAGCTCCTGCACCTTTTCTTTGCATATTGTTACTCCATAAATTTAAAACGTATGGGGGATAGTCATTTCTGCTACCCTCTCTATATCGCTATAGAGTTCAGACCATATCTTCTTCTCACCAAATTCTTTGTTTGGTTTGAGAAGCCAGGTTCGAGTTATATAGTCACCTACATAGCTACTTGGTCGTTGAACCTTCTCCTTATCTAACAGACTTAGGAGCTCGGCTGCTGATTTCCTGCAATCTTGGATTTTTAGGGGGCGCTACGTAATTTCTGCGTAGTATCCTACCTCGATATACTCAGGCGTTCCAGCAATTGACCCGGTTTTATAGTTGAGCCATAAGTTAACCCAACTGATTCGCATACGAAAACGAATCTTCAAGTAATTTCATAACTGGTACAACACCACTTGCTGCGTTCTCGATACCTTTAATTTGTTCACCGCGTGCTCGTAGTTTGCTCAAGTTGAGCGCTACGCCGCCACCGATTTTTGATAACTGCATCGCTGTATTAATATTAAACCCAATCGAGTTTAAGCTGTCGTCCATCTCTAACAAGAAACAAGACACCATTTCACCTCTTCTGCTTCTACCTGCATTTAAAAAGGTTGGTGTCGCTGGTTGATAGTTTTGTTTTACAATCATGCTTGCAAATTGCTTCGCCTTCTGGGCGTTTCCTCGTCCTAAGTATAACGATACAATTGCCACGCGATCAGGATAACTTTCTAAGTATTGCTTTTGATCATTCGTTTTTAACGCGTAATCTTTATAAAACTTAGATGCTGCCATATAAGATTGAAACTCGAACTTTTCGCCGTATGTGATATCGTATACAGCCTCTACCTCGTCCATCTTATATTCGCTTAACACATCATAGTAGTAGTCATGCTCTAACATATACTCGATGCGTTCTGCCACGCTATCAAAAGGAACGGTATTCTCTTTCGCCTCTTCCATAAAGACAGCTAGTGCCTCTTTATCTTTGTGAAGCTGATAGAACCCGTCCTGCATTTGCGTGATCTCATTATTCAATTCAATGTGTCGCAATCTCCAGCACCCTCTCTTTAAAAAATTCTACATCTTTATTTGTTCCAGATAACTCAAATTTTGATACAACCGGTACCTCATATCTCGTTGCAATTTTGTCTGCACTTGCCCCAAACATATCTCCCCAATTGCGATTTCCGCTTGCAGCTACTCCTTTCAAGCGTTCATGATTACGTTCTAAAAATTCCAAAACACGTTCCGGCACATTTCCAAAACCTGTTGTATACGTAATAAGGACATATTCTTCATCTAATACGAGATTTTCATTAATTTGAACGGCCGGCATATTTAATTTGTGAATGAAACGCTTCACGTTTCCTGTCATAGAATCATATGCAATTAACATCTCCGACCCTCCTTTTACATCTTTTTACATCATGTTCATTCTTGATGAATTCTCTATATATTGTATTACTTTTTAAAAAAGGACACAAGATATATGTATAATTTCTTTCTTTTTAAAAATTTATTTTTTCGACAAAAAAGGCCGATCTTTTTACAATACAAAGAATATGAAACAACATTCTAAAACACATGTCAATAAAGTGTATTTCAAAAAAGTTGTCAACGGATTTACCCACATTTCCAAAAAAGTTCATCGTATCAAATTGTCAAAAAAAGAAACATACATGCGAAATCTATTTCTCATTTGTCAAAAAAAAACGAACAGTTTCCTCATTAGAAACTGTTCGAAACCGGTTACACATTTTTTCTATCGTTTCATTTGTACGTGTACTCCTATTCATGATGTTCTACGCGCACGATATCGTTCAAAAATATATGATAGAAAATTTCATCTTTACATTGCATCGTAAAAACAGGTGATTCTTCATCGAAATACGCAATCGTACCTTTAACTTTTTGAATCGAATTTTGAAGTTTTGCTACTACAAGCACACTTCGTTCTTGTTCATATGCTTTTTTTAATTGCCCTATGATTTCCTTCATTCGCTTGCGCTTTTCTGGAAACATAACCATCCCAACAAATTTCCTTCCTTTTTCATCTTTCCAAAAACAGTCCCAGTGCGGAAGTATTCCTTGCTTAAACTCTCCCAAATAAACTCCTCTCCTTTCTCTTTATCCGACTTTTAGCAAGCAGTTTTAATAGGTAATTCTTTTCCTTACGAGCGCGGCATTTCCATATATGTATAAATGATTTTCCCGCCATGCTGTGCGTTACCTCGAAAATGTTTAAAGTCTTCTCGCTCTACTAAAACTTCACGAAATGTATAAAACACTTCTTTTGTTATAATGTATTCTTGTATTTCATTATTTTTCAGCTGATCTAAAATCATATTTACTTGTTGTATATCCATACTAATCACCTCTCTGTCGTATTTTTATTTCACGACTACTTCTATACACTCCTAATACAGCAAATCATTTCTTATCATGCTAACTCTTATGATACAATAAAATGGACACTAGGAGGGATAACATGATTCGGAAAGCAAAACAAACAGATGCTCAAGCAATATCTCCTTTATTGTACAACGCACTGCATGAAATTGCTGAAAAATTAACAGGTGGCACAAATGAAACAGAAGTTCTAGAAGGTTTAGAATATTGGTTTTCGAAAAAAGAAAACCGACTCAGTTATGAAAATTGTTTTGTTGAAGAACGAGACGGAAAGGCTGTTGGTATTATTGTAGCCTACCACGGAAGTGAAGCAACTCAACTAGATGAACCAATTATGAACCGGTTACGAGACATTCAACAAGATTCTTCTATTATATTAGAAAAAGAAGCAGAAGAAGATGAATATTATATTGATACTCTATCTGTTTCATCTACATATGGTGGACAAGGTATCGGCTCAAATTTAATTTTTGCAGCTGAAACATTCGCTCAAGAAGAAGGGCATGAAAAAATCTCATTGCTAGTAAACTTAGAAAACAAACCTGCGTTTTCTCTTTATAAAAAACTCGGCTATACACAAGATAACACACTTATGCTTGTGGGCGAACCATATGCTCATTTAGTTAAACATATATAATACAACGGCACAAT
>NZ_JBALLY010000166.1:0-12185 GCF_036963045.1 Bacillus sp. JJ864
TATTATTTATACCTAACAACTCAAACTCTTCAATTTTATTACTCTCTAAATTTACTTTCACTTTATATAATTCACTTACACTTGGATTATCTTTTGTTTCTACACTATAAGTGGATTTAACTTGTACTAGAGCGTTAATGTTTTTATCTTCTATAACCTGTCTGTACACCTCTATATTTTCCACTCTTTTTTCAATCCTTATTTTAGGTGCTTTCGCATCCCCACCAGAACCTTTTTGATTCTCAACAGCTTGATCTGTCATATATTTTTTAGCCAAATCAAATCGCTTAACATAATTTTCATTATTATAATTAAACAAAGTATTCATTGCTTTTGTAATAATATCTTTTGCTTTCATTTCATTAGCATTTAAACCATTTATTTTTTGTAATTCCACATACTTTGTATTTAATTTCTTATAATCCATTGCTACCTTTTCAACTTGTGCCTTTGATTCCTTAGCGGTATTTTGATATTCACTACTTTCCGCTTTAAAATGGAAAGTAGTGAACGCCAAAGCAACAGTTGTAACACCTAAAACAACGCTAGTATAAACCCCTTTATAAGATTTCTTTTCTGAACGTCCCATGTTAACCTCCTGATTATATTATCCTTTTATTCTTCCAAATCCAGCAAAATGCTGTTGCCAGTAAGAACCAATATCATGATAGCCAATTCCACTACTATTAGAATCGTACATTTTGTTATCCCCTACATAGACTCCTACGTGCGAGATATGATTCGGCCCTCCGTAAGTTCCTTTATAAAAGACCAAATCACCAACTTTTACATCTTTAGGATCTATACGTTCAGTAGCTTTGTATTGCTCTATCGCTGTACGCGGAAGTTTAATCCCAGCTTTAGCAAAGTTCCATTGCATTAATCCAGAACAATCAAATCCCATATTAGGATTAGCACCAGCCCAAACATACGGCCAACCTTGATATTGAAGCATTTCGCCAATTACAGCATCAAAATAATTCATTTTACCATTTTCACCGACAGCAACATTACCATTAATACCGCCAGCATTGTCACTAGCTGTACAGTTCATAGTCAAACCACCAGCTTGTTTTACAAATGATGTAACCATTGGAACCCATTCACTATTTGTTCCGTATGGATCATTGTCAGCGCCTACAGGAGAATAGACAGCACCTAATGTTTCAATTGTAAATAATTGACGACCGATAATTAGGTTATGTAATGTTCTCCCTTGTGCTTTTAATCCATCTTCAAGCGTTGCATAATCTCTAATTCTATGACCATCCATTAAACCAGCTGGGTTATTATGCTCTATTACAGCTCTACTTTTCCCCCAACCAGTTTCAGCGATAATAATCGCTAACATCAATACTGGATCAATACCTTCATCTTTTGCTACTTGTTTTATAACTTCACCTTTCGTACTTATTACCCCAGCACGAGCGACCATAGCACCAAATTTCGCTTCATCTATTTGACCAGTGGTGTTACAAACAGCACCACCAGTCGTCATTCCACTTGTTTGATTACTTGCATCATGACCACCCTTTAAACTAACTGTAGAAACAGCTATAAAAAGGATAAAAATAATAACTAATATCCCACCAACAGTACCGCCAATTTTCAAGAGAGCTGTTTTACCAATACCTTCAAGAAAGTCCTTCATAAACCAATCTCCTTATTTATACTTTATCCTTTCATTTACATTGCATCTGAAAACACATTATAATTTTTTCTAAACCATAGTTCTTCTTCTAGATTTGTTAAAAATACTTCCATTTTTACTTTCTTACTACCTAAATAATAGAAGCCTTTACCAGCTTGTTCTTTCTTAGTTGCTTCAAATAATTCTAAGAAACTTTTATCATCTTCACTAAGACCCAATTGTAATGTTTCATTTACGAATTCAACTTCTTTTCGTTTCATCGGTAAAATTAACATTTGAATTGCTTGGTCAAGAACCGCTTCACCATAGTTTCGATGGTCTGTTTTTGCTGAAAGGAAGTCACTAATTGATTGTGTCGCAACCGCTACACCACAGTTAAATGAACGTACAACTTTCATTAATTCAAATAAATATTCCATTGCAACAACTACTTTTGGATCAGCGATAATATGCGCTTCATCAATGTATAATTTAGTTCGCTTACCATCACCATTTAAAATTTCATAACGTAAATGTGATAATAATAAGAAATAAATCAATTTATTTACTTCTTCCATTCTATAAACCGCTGAAATATCAAAATCAATTAGGTCATTATCCAATTTAACATTTGTAGGTTCGTTAAATAGATTGTTGTATAGCCCTTCCTCTCCATCTTCATCTTTACAATATGAAGAAAGAATCTGATGGAATTCTTTTAAAATTTCATATTTTTCAGGATTATACCTTTTACTTTTTGCATCTTTCCAATCTTTAATTAGATCGAATAGATCCTGTAATATAGGAAAATCTTCTCTTTTTAATTTGCTAAAATCTATATCTTGTGTGATGTTTTTTTCTCTGTAGACTTGTAGAATCGCTTGGTTAAGTGTCTGTCCTTGTAGAGCATTCATTTGAGGATACATTAATTTGAAGAATACACCAAGCGTTGTAATTTTATCGAATAGCGGATTACTTTCTGAAACTTTATCACTATCATCATCTTCGGATGTTACAGCTCTTGCTGGTACATCGAAAATATTGACAACAGCCCCACCTTTTTCAAGACCAAACTTAATCCATTCTCCACCCATAGCTTTATACATTGGGCCATAATCCTTTTTGGGATCAATTGTATAAATTCTTACATCATCTTGAAAATCTCTAGTCATATCTGTACACATTGCTGTAGATTTACCTGAACCAGAAACCCCTACATAAGCACTATGTTTATTCAATAATTTCTCTTCATCAACTTTAACGATATTACCTGTCATCATATTTCTTCCTTTTATTTTACCTCCATCCATATAAATCTCATTTTCATGGAATGGGAATGAATAAGAGACAGCTTGGGAACTCATAGCACGATATGTTAAATCATATACCTTGTTGTTATTAAAGGGTAAAACACTATCAAAAGCATCTTTTGCAACTTTTCTTGGATATATTGCCTTACCAAAAGAACCTACTTCTGATTTAACACGTTCAACAACACGATTTAATTCCTCTTGTGTTGGAGCAACACAGTGAACTAATAATTGAAATTGGAACATTCTTTTCCCTTTAAATACTGTATTATTTAACAGCATATCCGCCGCAACATTTTCAGCTTCGGCTCTTTTTTTAGTAACACCTTTAGCATATTTTGAAGATTCTTTAATTTCATTTTGTTCTATAGCTACATTTAATTGTTTAACAACTTTAGAACTTTCAAAGTAATCAATATATTGAATGATAGAAACATTTTCATCTAGATCTGTTAATCTTTGTATCGCTTCTTGACTTAAAACAGATGTATAATCAACAACCACTAAAGTTTGTGTATAGTTACCACCTGATATAATATTATCCTCTGTTTCTTCAATACTATCAGGAGCAATTCTGTTAACTATATTTGTATTTAATTTTTTATACGCTTGTTCAGTTGTTGCACTCTTTTTCTTTTTTCCCCAACCTAACCAATTTTTTAATGCCATTTTATTAAACACACTCCTTACATAATAAAAAATTATCTATTTTATCCTTAAAAACAAAAGGTTTTTTTCAATTTTACAAAAAATCAATAAAAAAAATTTGAGAACAAAAATCTTATAAAATCCTTGTTCTCTCTAATTCTTCTTTCTCTCTTTCAACTTGAATCATTTCTTTGTCAGAAATACTTATATCACCTAAATTATATTCATCCGCATAATCAATGTTTGCTTGTGCATTTTCATAATCAATCGTTGTATATAAAAGTTGAAATAATTCTTCATTTTCAAGAATATTTGCTTTTAAAGTGTATCTACCTTGAAGCATATTTTCTATTTTACCTTTTATTAACAGCGCTTTTCTATTCACTTCTTTTAAACTTTGTTGATTTGTTCCTTTTTCGGAAACAATGAAATATCTTTCTTTTGAAACCATTGATCTATTTTTTTGTATCTCATTACCTTTATCAATATAGCTTTCAACAAACATACGTTGAATTTTACTTCTACCTTTAGCTTGTTCTCTAACATCAGCTAAGTAAGTTGTTAAGTTTACAGGTTTCGTATATTGAGGAATCTGCATAGGAAACCAGTTTATATCAGCTTCTTGTAAAAAACCTTCCCATTGTCTAAGTGTTCTTCTTTTATCATTTATTGGCATAGTTTCAAGGTTAACACTTGATACTTTAATTACTTTAACAAGTTTATCGTCTAATGTTTCATAGCAACCAGATGTGATATTAAATACACCTAATTTACTTCTGATATCATTAGAAAAGTCTTCTTTTTCTTGTTTATCGAACATAAACTCTTTCTCCCTCATTGAGAATTTTAATGACCACATCATGCGTCTTCCTAATGAAATGTTTTTTCTGTCAGGATCTTTAATTAAAAGGCAAGCCCCCACTAGTGAAGCTGGAACTAGTGGGAGTATGAAGTTCATGCTATTAAGCCACCCCATCTTTAGCATTTGCCAATCTCCTAATAATCCAAGTCCGACAAGGGGAGCGATAAACGCTAGGTCAATAACTCGAAAGTTAAATAAGTATCTGTAAGGATCTATATTTAATGGTAATTCTATTTTGAATTCCCTTTCGAGTTCTTCTTGCCTTGCTAAAACTAAATTTTTAACGCTCGAATCCATCATGTTTAAAATGAACCCCTTTCGTTATTCATAAGAATATTAGTGTGCGTTAGTTTGAACGAAAGTTAAGATAACTTTTGCTAATAACGCGATAGCGAAGATAATAACACACCAGCCTAACCAACCTTTGAACTCTTCTCTTTTATGTTGTGGCCCCCAAATAGCACCAATACAAGTAATAAGGATAGCTAGACCAAAGATACCAATTAACATGCCTGAAAATCCACTGAAAATAGCTTCAATCAAGTTTCCGAAAGCACTAAAAAGATTCACTTATGCATCTTCCTTTCCAATATAATGTTAGGATCTTCATCCAACATTTTATCAGCTTCCAACAAATATTCTTTTTCAATTCTCAGACTCTTCGAAATATAAGAGGTCAAAGTTCTTTTCCTATCTACACTAGCAAACAGAACCGCGACATATTCGATAGAAGGTAGATAAATAGTTGTCGTCCATCCTTTTTTCATTTTTCTACGTTTGTATTGCTTTCGCTTTTTATACTCTTTTCTGATTTCCTCAAAATTTTTAATTCTAAGTTCATCTTCCGCCTTTTTAATAAACTTCTTATCTATGATGATACGATTTCTAATAAAGTTAGTTTTAGCTTCATTAGTTCGTTCACATGCGATTTCAACAGCTAGATAAGATCTATCACTCATTGTAATTGTGATAGCATGTTGTTTATTTCTTTCCCTAACGTCATTTCCAGAATCCAATAAATCCAAGCCACCTTTCATTTTGGGTAAATACAGTATACATTAAAACCGCCCATTTAATGAATTGGCAACCCTGATTTATCAATGTCAATAACGCGCCTAAAAATGAGCTTAGACTACATTTTAAGTATCTGTATAAAAAGCTTCTTTACCCATTGATTCCCCACCCCCTTTTAGCCTGTAAAACATCGACTTTGATGTTAAAAAATCATCCGTTAAAACCATGTGTATAAAGGCTTCGAGTTGATTTTTCAAAAAATCAAATATCTATAATGTAATTGTACAGAATTTTCTTACCAATTGCAACCATTATTAGCACATTTTTTGGAAAAAAATTAGAATTTTTTTGAAGTTTTTTCGTTTTAGTTTTACATTCTAAATCAAAACGTGTATGATATAAAAAAATACAAAAAAAAGAAAAGTCTCTCTATCAGAATGTCTCCCCAGACCGTTTTGACTAGTAGGCTTTTCTTTTTTTCATTTTCTTGTTAATACCATATCTTTAAATTCGTCTTTAAATTCCGCATTGGTAATATAAAGCTCTTTTTTACTTCCATCTACTTTTTTCAAGTAATACTTTTTAGTGGCTTCATGATCAGATTTCAATGAGATCTCCATGTTACCATTTTTATCTTCTTTATTATTGAATTCATAATTTGTGTATGGAAAACTATCTGAACTTGTTAAAATTTTACCATCCTTAAACTCAATGTCTTCAACATGGTTAAAAGGCGTATGTTTACTTCCACTTAAAGCCCATTTACCATCTAATTCAACAGATTTAGAACCACATGCTGTTAATACAATAAACAAACCAAACATTAACAAAATAAAGCTAAATTTTTGTGCTTTGTTCATGCGATCACCCCTTATTAAATTCCATTCCTTTGTAAGTTCCTGTAAATTTTCCCCTTATATGAAAACCAAGGAAGAATTGTAATCAATGTTCCTAAAATAATATAAATGTTGTACATATTAAACACAAAGTTTACAATATACCAAATTTGAGTTCCTAACAAAAAACTATATGACATTTTAAACAATAAAGGTAATACTGTACCGGTAAAAACAAATGCTACAATCATTCCAAGTAAAGTTCCTAAAAATGATTGAAAAACATTACTAATTTGAATCGGAACAAACAATATCCCCTTTAATATCCGACCCATTCCTATCACTCCTTTTACTTATCATCTTCTAGACATTATATTTTTCAACTGACTTTTTGATAACGTTTCCTTAGGTTCTTTTGGTGACTCTGTTTCTTTAGATTTTATAACAGTTTCTTCCACTTTTCCAGATTCTTCTGAAACTTCCTCAACTGTTGTTGCTTCTTCATCATGTTTAGGAATATTAGTAGGTACTTGTGACGTTTGATTTTGATTTTGGTTATAGCCCATACCCATAGGAATATTTTGAGCTATTGCACTTATTGGAATTGTTATAATTTGTCCAGATTCAACTTGATTTAACAATCTAATTGCATCCCTAATCTTTTGTGACTTTCTACGTGTCTTTGTCCAATCATTTAATGTATCTTCAATATCCTTATCGACTTGCTGATCTATGGTAAAGTTGTGAGTTTTAGTTTTATTTTCGGTCATTGCATTTAATCTCCTTTTAAGTTAGATATATCTATATCCTTGCGTTAAAGCAAGGATATAGATATTGATATAAATTTATACTATTAACAGCGTATTATTCTTCATCATCCCATGTATTCATTACTTCACCATATTTGAAGAATCCTTCAACACTTGCTGTTTGACTGTTTTTAACATAAGTTACATCTTCTTCATCATCAAAGTATGATGATAATTTATCTTTAACAATATTTTGTCCTCCACCAGTAATAAAAATTTTCTCAATATGATTTCTGGTAGTAAGTACACCTTGAAATGTGCTTAAAGCTCGATCTAAAAAGTCTGTAATAGCTTCTTCCGCATGTTCTTGGCAATTATAAGTTTTAGGCCCAATTTTGAAGTTATAATCATTTTTAAATGCATCTTCGATATCATGAACTGTTAAAGTTCTAATGGATTTATTTTTGTTTCTAACTTTTTGATAAATCTTATTCATTCCATTTGGTAGTGTTTGACTTTCATCTTCGTCACGTTTGCCACCTTCGAAAACGTCAAGAATCGTTGTACCAGCCCCAAAATCATATATTGCAATACGTTTAGTAAAATCAGCACTTATTTCTAATTTTTCATCAATTAATTGGCTAAATAACGTTCCTAATGGCTGTTCTAATACTTCAACATGCTCGACAGTAATAATTTTTTCTACACCATCTACTGTTACAACATGAGTTCCTTTGAAAACTGTTTCAAGATCTTCTTGATCTTGTGTTTCTAATTCCTCTGATGGCATCCCAGTAACAACACGAACATTTAAGTTTTTTTCTTTAAAATCAGAAGCTAGTTCACCTAAAACAAAATCAACTAATAACTCGTAGTTTTCTGATTTATATCTTTTATCAACCGTAAAAGAAGAAATTAATTTATCTGATGCTACAACTTCTTTAAGGCCTTCACCCCAAATGTATTTAGTTCCTTTTTGTGTAACACTTTCAAAAACTTTAAATTTAAGTCCATCTTCATCTTCAACATTGTTTTGTCTTGAAATGTTAGTGCTGGATTTCAGCATATCTTTTTCTTTAGCAATAGAACTTGGTGCAACAAATGGTTTGTTTCTGTTTTTAGATTTTGCTTTTACAAAACCATTTCCTAAATCAATCGCGAATGTTGTTAAAGTTGTCATTTAAATTCCCCCATATATAAAAAATTTTATTATTGATATGTAACACATTTATTAACTTCCTATCCTTATTCTACTATGCATTCAATATATAGTCAACATATATTAAGTGTTTAATCAACAATTTTCTATTTGTAATTACATTTTATTATACACCTAATATATAGTCAACATACACTTAACATACATTTAATGTATATTATTGTTTATTTTTTACTTATTTATTGGATAACATTTAGGATATTTATCATTTTCACACAACAAGGGCTTTTCTCCATGCTAAAGAAAGGTAGTATTTTTTGAGAAAATCACTCAAAAAATCTCCACCTTCCCTTCGGGCCTTTTAGCATTCCGAAATTCAGGGGTGTATTGACTTCGCGTCAAGCCAATACACCAAAAACTAGGTTGTTATGGTTATCGACTTGTACTATCCAGTATACCCCCCTGAACCGCCAGAACTTCTGCCCTAAGCTTTTGTTCCTGTTCTATATATTGTGACACTACAAGGGGCTAGCCCCTCGCTACGCTTCACCCTAGTCCCTAGCCTTCAACCCAAAAACAAGGGGGAAACATTAAAACCTCTATTATTGTTCAAGCCAGTTATAAATCGGTACTTTTCCAGTGTATGGTTCAGACTTTTTTTCATCTAGTTGAATTCCAAATGTATTAGTGTTTGTAAGTAAACGATTTTTCACTTGCTTGATAATCCCATTTCCTAGATATATTGCTTTATCATAAATTTGTTTTTGTCCTGAATTAACAACTAAACCTCTATAAGCATGTTGAATATCTTGTTTACACACATTTTTAATAAGAGCATTTGATTTAATATGATTGATAATTTCATTAACTAGGATAATTGGAGTTTCATTGCCTAATGTTTCAATTAAACAAGTACGAATCATATCTAATTGCATTTCATTAATTTCTTCTTCCTCTTCTTTTAATACAGGTTTAGAATTATTATCTTCTATTTTTCTACTTTCTATAGAAGAAGAATTTAAAGAAATCTCTGTAGTATTCTTTGTAGTATTCTCTGTAGTATTCTCTGGTATTGGTGACCACAAGTTGTCAGATTCGTCACCACAACTTGTCGGATTGGTAACGCCAACTTGTCGGATTGGTAACGCCAAGTTGGCGGATTGCTCTACATCGCTTTCCGCCAAGTTGGCGGATTGCTCTACACCACTTTCCGCCAACTTGGCGGATTGCTCTGTATCAACTTTCATAGTTTCTTTCTTATCTTTTTTAGTAGAACTCTTTTTTCCCTTTTTATAATTATCTAAAGCATCATAATCAATTGTGTACCATTTAGTACGATCCGTTTTCCATTCATTAAAACAATCAGAAATTAAAATTCCATTTTTTTCTAAATTGGTAAAAATACGCTCTATGGTTCTAGTAGACCAGAAAGGAAATTGTTCTTGCCATTCTGTATATGAGTTGTAGCACCAGAAACACCCATCACGATATGTACGCTCTTTTTTCAAATCTTTTTCTTTTGTTGTTTTCCTTTTATTTTCTAGCCAGTAATGTATTTGCTGGATAACAATTGCTTCGTTCAATCCAATACGAGAAGCCATTTCAGGGCGTACTAATAGCGGAGCTTCATCAAATAATAGACTACTTGTTTTTAATTCTCTTTCACCTGTTCTAGACATAATAAAAAGCCTCCATTCTTCCCAGTTTTCTCAATAAAGGGTACAAGAAATTAGAGACTTTTCTATTTACGTTTTTTTTGAAGTATGATAACATCAAAAACAGATGACATAAGTTAATTCATCAACTGTAACACATAAATATGAAAAACCTCTGTATTCTTGGACTTTTTGAATGGTGTTAGCCCGCCAAAGCCTAACCATTAAAAAAAGTGTGTACTGGGGTTTTTTTTATTTGTTTTTTTATTTGTTTAATTAACAAAAAATTCATACAAAACTATATCAATATTTCATTCTTCCACATCATACCAGAAATGTGGCGAAAAATGAAGAGAAATAGAGTATTATGAAGGAAATCCGTTTAATATCATAGTATAATAAATGGATTTTTCTGTATACTCAATTATATATTGAATATACATTGAGTATATGTTATCTTATAATAAATTTCAAATAATTTATTTTTAGTTTACCTATGCACAAGTTATTTTTGATAGTAAGATATATTCAGAGCTACATATTGTGACAAAATACTAGAAAAAAGGCAAAAAAAAGACCATCAATTTGTTGTTAGATTTCCACGTCAGTCAACAAATTAATGGATCATTGGTAGTTGTTGTAAAAGAAAAAACATACATTGTTGTTAATTCCTATAAATAAGATAACATAATTTTTATTTTTAGAAAAGTATAAAAGTAAAATGTTTTTTCTTTTACCTTCTATCATAAGTAGGAGGAAATTTTATGGTAGAGACTAATTCGTTTAATACCGCTAATCTTAGCAAAATAACATCAAAAAAGCTCCCATATGAAGTAATTCCGCGTGAATTACTTCAAGCACCAGAACATATTGACATGAGCTTAGAAGCATTAGGACTTCTTTTGAATTTAAAGTCATATAAGGATGATTGGATAATTCGAAAAACAGAACTATATCATCGTTATCCATTTAACAAAGAGAAAAGCATAAGAAAATGTTGGAAAGAACTAGAAGAATGTAATTATGCAAAAGAAATAAAGGTTCGTGAAGGTAGTAAATATACACATCATTATTTCTTTGATATTGTCCCATTTGATTCTAATAGTATTAGCATTCCTGAAAGTGGATCTATGGCTTCATTTATAGGCAACCAATTCCATTTACCAAACAATTCAGTTCAATATAATAATAGGTTTGAAGATGCATTTGAAATGCTACCTAGAGAACTATTGCAATCTAAGGATTTAAGTTTGCAAGCTATTGGGCTTTTATGTCACTTAATCTCTTATCCTGAAAGTTATCAATTACAAAGAAAAGAATTATACTCTAGGTTTAAAAAGAACAAGCGTGTATCTGTTAATACAATCTTAGAAGAACTAATTGAAAATCGTTATTTTCTCCAATTTAAAAAAAGAAATGGAAAAAAAGATGATACAAGATATTTTTATAGAACTACACCTTTTAGTGATAACGAAATTAATGAAATTGAATCTATTATTGAAACAAAAAATGTAGTTAGTTTTGCACTTGGTAAAAGAAAAACTGATACAGATAAAAAAGTGGGGACTTCCAAATCAACACCCCAAACAAAAAAAGAGGAAAAAGTGGGGACTTCCAAATCAACACCCCAAGAAACAGCTTTAAATCAAGGGATTTTGGAGTGTCGAAAAGGGAGTGCCGAAAATGAAGTGTTGAATTTGGAGTGTTCAGAAGGACGAACTATAAGAATACACAGTGAAAAAAATACACAATTAAATAATACACATATAGATAATACACAATTAAATACTTCTTCTTCTTTAATAGAGAAAATATCTAATAATACAGCTCAAAATGAAATAGTGTTTACAAAGGAAGAAGAAGAATATATCAAACATATCTATTCTGTATTAAAAGATAAATTAATTACTTCACAGATCTTTACTACAGACAATCAAATTAATGAAACGATAAAATTAATACTGAAAAAAGATATCTTCTATTTTGATGAAGTGGATATTGAGCAAGCAATCATTCACTATAAACAAAAATGTATGCAACAATATATAGCTATTCCTCCCCTTTTCTTTGCAAATGGTTTTGAAATTTGTTTAAATTTAAGACATTCTTCTTCAATTGCTGTTAAAGAGTCTGAAAGAATTTTAGCCGAAAAACCAAAGTTTAATAATTACGTTAATTTTCAAAATGAAAAAGGAGAATATACTGGATTAGAAGTATTTAAAAGAATATTAGAAAGTTAAATTCATAATATGGAGCTTGTAAATTTAACAAGCTCTAATTTTTTTAAATTTTTTACCTAATAATATATATTCACTATACATT
>NZ_JBALLY010000167.1:0-2382 GCF_036963045.1 Bacillus sp. JJ864
ATAATAGCGGAAGTCGTAATGAATTATTAGTTCGAGGCGCTGAGAATGCAATTGATCAGATGAAGTATGAAATTGCACAAGAGTTTGGTGTACAACTTGGTGCAGACACAACAGCTCGTGCAAACGGTTCTGTTGGTGGTGAAATCACAAAACGTTTAGTTGCAATGGCTGAACAACAGCTTGGCGGTGGAATTAATCGCTAATTTTAACTATAAATAAGAGTGAATTGGTATAAGTCGTAGCAGATATTTAAAACAATTTCTTATGTGTATTTATTTTAAAAATAAATCCTCATAGCAAAAAAGTTTTCACTCAAAGATTATTGATAATCTTCCATAATAATCTTTGGGTATTTTGTTTGCAAATTTCTTTACTAGACTACAAACACACATTGTTGGGAAGGTGTTTCCCATGCATGATAAAAAGTTCTTTGTAGGAAAAAACATACTTAAAAATTTCTTTTCAATATTGAAAAATATACTTATGATGATATTTTCGAAAGGGAGGCTTTTTAAAATGGGTGTATTAAGTGGAAATCCTCAAAATGAACCTTTACATTATGGAGAAGTATTTGATATTTGGAGTTATCTTCTTGCCGCACAAGGGGCTGTTGCCGGACATCAAGTATTTATGAATCACACAGGTGATGAAGATTTAAAAAAGTTTTTACAAAACTTAATTGAGAATGATATGACTCCTGAAATAGAAGAGCTAAAAACCCTTTTAAAGGTAAATGGAGTGGCTTTACCACCAGCTCCTCCTGAAAGACCGGTTGCTTCTATTGAAGACATTCCTCCTGGTGCACGCATCAACGATGCTGAAATCGCAGCAACCGTTGCAGCAGGTCTTGCAGCAGGACTAGTGACTTGTAGTCAAGTGATGGGAAAATGCCTTCGAGAAGATGTAGGCATGCTTTTTGGACAATTTCACATGAAGAAAGCACAAGCAGGAGTAACTTTACTACGTTTAAGCAAGAAGAAGGGGTGGATAGTTCCTCCACCATTACATGTTCGAAATTCTGAACAAGCTTAATTATAAAAGTAAAAAAGTGGCTGAAAGCCACTTTTTTATTTCAATTTATCAGTTCCATCCTCCACTTTTCTAGATAGATGAACCTTGTTTATTTTAGAATAGTCTACATACTCGTCAGAAATCTCCATAGCATATTTATTATGACTAATATTAGTGGATTCTCGTGAATCCTCATCTTCATGTAAAACAACTTTCTTCATATAGATATGAAAAAATATTTCTGCCACACTGATAAGCGAAGCTGCAAAAAAAGCAGATGCTCCAATATTACGAGCTACGACTATATCTTTTACAAGATACGTTAATACCCAAATTCCTACAAAATTCAAACCCAAATCAACAATGGTAGCCACCATGTTTCCATACTTAGGTAAAATAAATAAATCTCCTATTAAATAAGACCCTCCGGTAATTACCAATGAAAGAAATAATATTCTTGGAATTGAAATACCTTGGAAAATGCCTAGTATCATCAATAATACAGCACTAATAGCTGTGTATTTAATTAACAAAGCAACAATATGTTTCATTTGTATTTCTCCATTCTTTTAACTTTTATGTAGGAGAAAACTCCTTAATAAAAAAATAGGCTGTGCCTTCATAACGCACAACCTATTTTCATCGTGTTCTGGAGGACTGTTTCATACATGATACTCCTATGGCAAACACTTTTTATTTCGCTCTCCTACACAATACTATTTTGTGAAATATATGTATTATTTATGCTTTAATAAGCTAAAAAATTGATAACAAAAAAAGAATATGTATTTTCAATTGCTTTTTATCATATTAAAAACATAGGAGGTGATACAATATGACAAACAATAATAGCGGAAGTCGTAACGAACTATTAGTTCACGGTGCTGAGAATACAATCGATCAAATGAAATATGAAATCGCACAAGAATTTGGCGTACAACTTGGTGCAGACGCAACAGCTCGTGCAAACGGTTCTGTTGGTGGCGAAATCACAAAACGTCTAGTAGCAATGGCTGAACAACAACTTGGCGGTGGAGTTCATCGTTAACTTTAAATATGCATGGATAAAAAGGAGAGACACATCGTCTCTCCTTTTTTAAAATTTCATTTTCTTCTTTTAGACGAAGCATTTCTTTTTTCATTCGTTTTAGATCTTCTAGTGTTATTTCATCTTCATCAACTGATGTGATAGGAGAATATATTTTAATCTATTTGTAAACGGTTACTTCTAATACGCCATACTCGCTACTTAATTGTTTGACAGGTTGTCCTGAATGATATAATTCAACAACCATTTTTTAAAACTTTTCATTAAATTTCTTATTTGTCATACGGACACTTTCTCCTTGAAACCCATTGTAAGGACTTAAC
>NZ_JBALLY010000168.1:0-3405 GCF_036963045.1 Bacillus sp. JJ864
AGAACTTATCTGCCGCTCAATTGCGACTTCCTTATGTTAACATCTCAGTCATTCAATGTCAACTAAGTTTTTTATTTCGCTTTCTGCTTGTTTGCATCAGCGACTTTTACTATATTACACACTTATTATTATAAAAGCAATACTTTTTTTGATAAAATTCAATTTTCCTTCTGGGGTCCCGCCAACCAAATGACATAAAACCCACGTTAAGACATTTTTTTGGAAGTTTAAACCTTGATTTCCGTACGCTAAGGGTTTTCTATTCTATAAAAAGACAATAAATAAACTGGATTATTTCGTAACAAAAAGGGTATATAAGAGTTTTGATACAAAATAAATTACTTTGCCCCTAATTGCAGCTACACTGGTATCGGGACTACCAATGGCTCCAAAAGAAACAGATCGTTGCCATACCCCATGTACCCCTAATAAAACAAATTGCCCTTAAAATGATAAAAAAGAGCGTCTTTCAGCTCTTTTTTATCATTTATTACTTATTTAGTTGAATTATCGGGTGCAAGCAAATCTAGCATTGGTTTGCGAGCTTCTGGTCCATATGCAACACTTCCTATAGGAACAGCATGATCTATAGCCTCGCTTACTTTAGCAATCCATATAGGTCCAAATCCTCCGCACAGTTCAATCATTTGAACTCCATCTTTGACAAGTTGCTGTGCGATTTGTATTACACGTTCTTTTTCTTCAAAATCAATTCCGATAGCTGCAAATGTACAATCTTCATTTCCAGTGGTAATTGTATTTTTTTCTGGGCTGAATTTTGGAGATAAATATATATACGCCCATTTATGAAGTGCCATAAAATCATTCCTCCGATAAACTTTAATCATTTCTCTATAGAAATTGTAAGTAAGAAAATTACTAATAGCAAATAAATTGCTTAATCTTGGTAACGGATTAGAGCAGTACCCCTGTGACCATCCCTATTACGGTGCAAATAATCCTTAGCGTGGGTTTTATATTAGTGCGCTGGCTGCATCCCCTTCTTAAATTTTATAAAGTAAAACTTCCACTGATGGTTAGTTGAACCGATCGGACTTTTACGGGCAGTTATCCCCCATCTATCTTCTTCGCTCTTCTCACTCCTGAGGTGGTGGTCTTACTACCCACGAATAGCGGGATAAACCCTAAGTAAATTGGATAACACAATGAACATTTATCGAAATTATGATAAGAATGTTAGTAAAATGATTGTGGAAAGCTATCAGTTTTCAACGGAAGCAAGCTATGATAAACTCAATTTGTCAGAATTTACTAAACAATAAATATTTGTTATTCCCTTTAAGAACAGAATAGGTGAATAAGAATATCGAAAAGTTGTGGGGGGAGAAATATATTGGAACAAATTGAGCTGGTAGAGTTAGACAAAGAGAATATAAATAATGGGGTTGTTATTGTCTTCGCAGCAAGCCAACTTCAACAGGTTACATCAATAAAAACAAATGGCTTATAGGAAGCTTCAACGAAGGGTTAAAGTATATAAAAATAATAGAGAATAACAAACCAGCAGGGTTCATTGAATATACACCTATTGAATATTCTTCGAGAGTTGTATATGGCGAAAATTATTTGGTTATCCATTGCTTATGGGTAACTGTTACAGGAAAAGGGTATGCCTCAAAATTGATTGATAAAAGTATTCAAGATGCTAAGGAACAAAATAAAGATGGCGTTATTGTCATTACAAATCCAAACACTTCTTGGACTCCTAGTAAGGACGTTTTTATAAAGAATAATTTTAGGGAAATAGATCATGCACCTTATGGATTTGAGTTACTTGTTTACAAATTTGGACATTCACCTGATCCCTATTTTCCAAAAGATTAGGATGAGCGACTTAAGCTTTTTAAAGAGTTAACAATCCTCCGTACCCAGCAGTGTCCATTTGTAGATGTATCAACCAATAATGTTGTTAAGGCAGCCAAGCAATTGGGTATTCACGCAGAAATTATCGACATAAAAAATAGAGAAGAATTGTTGAAACTTTCACCTACTCCTTACGGTATCTATGGAGTCATCTACAAGAATAAATTAGTTTCATTTCATAGACTTACAGTTCACTCTGCGATAAAACGGTTAAAAGAACTATTCTAATTCAACTACAGTGGATAAGAGAACTCAATACCCTTATTTTACATGACTAAATAAAAAACGAAGAATCTCTCGCTACTAAGAGCGAAAGATTCTTTGTCTAAATTTACAGAGATGAAGGAATATACTTCTCAACAAATCCCCATACAGTATGCCAATATTTCTCCGAGTCTATTTGTTCCGCTTCACCATGCCCCGCACCTGGCACAATTAACTTCTCTTTTTCTACATTTGCCGCATTGTACACTTCATCTAACATTTTAAAAGGGACAAATGCATCCGCATCTCCATGAATAAACAACATTGGTGTTTTACTTTTTGCAACTTGCTTAACAGCTGACGCCTCATTCAGATCATATCCAGCTCGTAATTTAGTTATTGTATTACCCGCATTCAGCACTGGGAATTTTGGTAAATGAAATAGATCTTTTAGCTGATACGTAAATTCATCCATAACAGATGAGTAACCACAATCCTCTACAATGACTTTCACATTAGGTGGTAGTTCTTCTCCTGAAGTCATCATGACAGTTGCGCCCCCCATAGAAATACCAAACAAAGCAATTTCGGCTTGCGGATCTTTCTTCAGAATTTCCTGAATCCATAACAGAATATCTTTTCGATCATGCCAACCCATACCAATATAATCACCTTCACTATTTCCATGACCACGAAGATCAGGTGCTACTACACTATAACCTTTTTCATAGAAGTGACGAATGTATTTTGTCATCCCTGATGCTCTGCCATTATATCCATGAACCACAATTGACCATTTATGATTGGTTTCTTGATTACGATATTCATAGCCTGTTAATTGCAGATTATCAAAAGAACGTATCGATAATGTATTTGGTGGATGTCGTAATACGAATTCAGCATTTTTCACTTTATTCGTTGCTAATACTTCCCCTGATACATTTACACTTTTCCGCAAATGAGGGTTTCCCTTTAAAAAATCCTTTTTTTGTTTTGCATTTAATGCGTAGTTGTAAAAATAATTCCCGACTAGTCCATAAATAATAACTAGAAGAAGGAAAACTACTGCAATAATAATACTTATTTTCTTCATTCTATACTACCTTTCTATCAAATGTATATTTCTTGAAGCCTACACATTAGTATAACAGAACTGAAAAGAGTTAAAAAAAGGAAAGTTACTGTTTCGGTTCTCAGTTTGAAGAAGGCCTCCTGAAGAATTCAACTGGAAATTATCAATAGGTGGATAAACACAAAAAAGACGAGTCATGCTGACTCGTCTCAAATTGCCTGGCAATGTCCTACTCTCACAGGGAC
>NZ_JBALLY010000169.1:0-24084 GCF_036963045.1 Bacillus sp. JJ864
AAGAAGATAGGTGGGAGATAACTGCCCGTAAAAGCCCGATTGGTTCAACTAACCATCAGTGGGGGATGAAGCTCCCCGCTGATGGAAGTTTCACTTTATGTTTCATAATAGTTTCCATAATATACATTTGAATATGGCCAAGTAGTTAAATACGGTTTACTTTCTTGTAATGGTTGAACAGTCTGTCTTACGTAAGAAACAGGATAATAAACAATCTGCGGATAGTACCTAAGGTCATAATAAGAAAAAAACATCAACTTTCCTCCTTTTTAGAAGCATATTCAAAAAGGAAATTCGATGTGCATTCATTATAGTTGTGCAATTGGTCTTTTTATGTGTCTCTTTCTTTTCGTCAATCGTAATTTGCGGTTTTTCTCGTATAAATAGTACATAACAAAATAAGCAATTATACCGAGTCCAATTCCTAAAATCGTCATACCTATGATTACATATACTTCACTTTGTAACAGACTTCTTAAGATTGTTAACCCGTTACTTGAAAAAATGTCTCCTATTGTATAATGGTGAAGCGGTATTTTTTTTACCTGAAAAGGATAAATGAGTTTCCCTAGTGCATGCGCAAAAGGAATTAAAATAACAGGTAAAAATGTTATTTTCCCAATAATATTACCGATCACAGCTGCAGGAAATGAACCTTTCAGTAATCGAACAAGTGGATAAAAAATAAGATATACGAGCGAAGCCGTATGAATAACTAACATCTCCATTCCAAATCCAACAGCAAATCCTCGTGATACAATTTTCGCGCCTTCTGGTGCACGCAATAATTTATAATAATTTAACTTCATCCCTCGCCAAATACGCTGAAAGAATGAATATGTTTTCTTATTTACTCGCATCTGCATCATCTCTCTTATATTTTTCTGTTGCTTACTATTATAAAGTATATAAAGAGAAAATGCGAAATCTAGATAAGACATTTCGAACCGAAAACAACCTTCTATTATGAAGAAGGTTGTTCATCTTGTAGTAAACTGACTAATAATGCCTTTTGTACATGCAGGCGATTTTCCGCTTGTTGAAACACAATTGATTGTGGACCATCAATGATTTCTGAAGTGACTTCTTCTTCGCGATGAGCTGGTAGACAGTGTAAGAATCGATAAGTTGATTTTGCTTCTTGAACAAGTTGCTCATTCACTTGATACGGCTGAAACAATTTATATTTCTCTTTATTATCTTCTTTCCCCATACTCATCCAAACATCCGTATAAATAAAATCCGCTTCTTTGACAGCCTCTTTTGCGTTATATGTAATCTCAATTTTAGCTCCTGTTTCCTTCGCAATTTCAATTGCACGTTTCACAATTTCTTCATTCGATTCATATCCTAGAGGCGTTGCAACTGTAATGTTCATCCCTACTTTCGCACTCGCAAGGAGCAGTGAATGACAAACATTATTTCCATCACCAACGTAAGCTAGCTTACTATTTTTAAATGTCTTTACTTCTTCATAAATCGTCATTAAATCTGCCAATGCTTGACACGGATGATGATCATCTGTTAATCCATTAATAATGGGAATTGTCGCTTCCTTTGCTAATTCTTCTACTTCCGCATGTGAAAATGTTCGGATCATAATTCCATCTATATATTGTGATAGCACTTTTGCCGTATCTGCAATACTTTCTCCTCTTCCAAGTTGCAGTTCTTTGCCGTTTAAAAACATACCATACCCTCCAAGCTGAATCATTCCAGCTTCAAAAGATACACGTGTACGAGTAGAGTGTTTATCAAAGATTAATCCTAAAATTTTTCCATTTAAGAGTGGCAATGTTTTTTCTTTTTTTACGTACATCGCAAACTCAATAATTGCAATGATTTCTTCTTGTGATAATTCTTCTAATGTTAAAATATCCTTTGTTTGCAGTTTTGGTACAGAAACTGTTTGCATACAAATTCCTCCTCTATTTTAGCAGCGCTTGTTTACATACACGATTCATCATATGCACTGCTTCATCTATTTCTGCTTTCGTTACAATAAGCGGCGGTAATATACGCAGTACATTTGGTCCAGCTTGCAAAACGAGAAGGCCTTCTTTCTCTAACGCCGCTACCCTCGCACTGACTTCCCCGTTGCAAACAACTCCAATCATGAGCCCTTTCCCGCGAATATCAATAATCCACTCCTTATCCTGCAGATCTTCTTGTAATTTCCGTAAAAAATACGTTCCTTTTTCTTGTACTTCTTGCAAGAAAGAAGGCTGTGAAACAATTTGTAATACTTCTTTTGCAGCTGCCATCGCAATAAAATTCCCTCCAAACGTGGAGCCGTGTGTTCCTGGAGAGAAAACAGATCCTAACTCTTTTTTGCCAAGCATCGCTCCAACCGGAATACCATTTCCAAGCGCTTTTGCAACTGTGACAATATCAGGTGAAATACCCATTTGTTCATACGCAAATAACGTCCCAGTTCTTCCAATTCCGGTCTGCACTTCATCTACAATGAAAAGTGCACCGTTTACATGACACAATTTCTCAATTTCACGTAAAAATGGAACATCTGCTGGAAAAACACCGCCTTCTCCCTGTACAACTTCCACCATAACCGCTGCAATTTCTTCATTCATCGCTTCTTGAAACGCAGTAATATCATTAAAAGGAAGGTGTAGAAAACTTGGAAGAAGTGGTCCAAATCCATCATGAATTTTAGATTGTCCTGTTGCACTCATCGTTGCAAAAGTTCGTCCGTGAAATGATTGTTTACACGTAATTACAACGGATTTCTTTGTATACTTACGGGCTAACTTCAGCGCTGCTTCATTTGCTTCCGCTCCGCTATTACAAAAAAATGCATAGTGCAACTCACGATCCTTTGTTAATAACTTAGCAACTTCTTCTTGTATGGTATGAGGAAATAAATTGGAAATGTGCCATATCGTTTGTAATTGCTCTTCTACAGCATTTACCACCGTTGGATGACAATGCCCTAAATTACATACCGCAATGCCAGAAGTAAAATCTAAATATTGCTTTCCTTGTTTATCTGTAACCTTTGTGCCGCTTCCGTTCACAATTTCAATATTTCGTCTACTGTATGTTGGAAAAACATGCTGCCCCACTACCTCTCCCCCCCTTTTGTTACTGTTGTTCCAATCCACTCTCCTTTATCTGTCAAAAAATTTTGTGTACCATTTACAATTACAACATCCTTTACTCCTAGTTCCAATGACGTCAATGCAGCTTTCACTTTCGGAATCATTCCACCAGTAATCGTTCCCTTATCTATAAGCTCGAGAAGCTGCTGTTTATTTACTTTCTCAATGAGCTCCTCCTTATCTAGAACACCATCTACATCTGTAATAAAAATTAATTTTTCCGCATTAATGGCTGTCGCAATCGCCGCTGCTGCTGTATCTGCATTCACGTTATATAGCTGTCCATCCATTACTCCAACGGGTGCAACAACAGGAATAAATTGATTTGCTAACAAACACTGTAATAATGTTGTTTGAACAAATTTCACTTCACCGACAAAACCAAATTCTGCTTCTAGCGGAGCGACTTGCAATAACCTTCCATCACAGCCGGATAGTCCAATCGCTTCAAGTTTTTGTTCATTTAATTTTGAAACAAATGTCTTATTTGTACTGCCGCATAACACCATTTGTACAATCTTCATTACCTCTGCTGTTGTTACACGTAGTCCATCTTTCTTTTCAATCGGAATACTTAATTTCCTTAGCATCGCATCAATTTCAGGTCCACCACCATGAACAACAATCACATCATACATTTGTGCTATTTGTTTCATACATTGAAAAAATGTTTCGTCTAAACGAGCCAACATACTGCCGCCGCATTTTATTACAATACGTTCTCTCATCTCTTCTCTCCTTATGTGCGATAACAAGCATTAATTTTTATATATTCATAACTTAAGTCGCATCCCCATGCTCTTCCGCTTGACTTGCCCAAATGTAGATATACATCGATAACAAGCTCTGCTTGTTGTAACATTTGTTTCATTGCTTCCCCTGAAAAATATTGAGGTTCACTATCCTTCAATACCACAATCGATTGAATATAAATATCAACCATACTAGGTTCAATGACGATGCCACTTTGTCCAATTCCACTAATAATCCGCCCCCAGTTTGCATCCTCACCATACGCAGCTGCTTTCACAAGATTAGAACCAACAATTTGCTTTGCAATCATATTTGCCTCTTCTACAGTTCGCGAACCATGCACATTTACTTCAATTAACTTTGTCGCTCCCTCTCCATCTTTTGCAATTTGCTTCGCTAAATCTTCACATACCTTTCCAAGTGCAAGTAAAAACTTCTCCCATTCAGAATGTTCTTCGCATATTGCAGTTGTATTGGATAACCCACTAGCCATCACAAGTACCATATCATTTGTAGATGTATCTCCATCGACTGTAATTTGATTAAATGTATGATTTGTAATTTGAGATAAAGCTCTTTGTAATGTTTCACTTTCTATATTCACATCAGTCGTAATAAACCCGAGCATCGTTGCCATATTTGGATGAATCATCCCCGATCCTTTCGCAGCTCCGGCAATTGCAACCTCTTTCCCTTCAATTGAAAACTTGTAACATGATTGTTTCGCAACTAAATCTGTCGTCAAAATCGCTTCATAAAACGATGTCGCAATCTCTACTTCTGTTGAAGGTTGTAACGAAGAAATACCACTTCGTACTTTCTCCATTGGTAGAGGCTCTCCGATGACTCCTGTAGACGCTACGGCAACGTAATTCTCCTCTACATGAAACTGCTTAGCTGCTAATGCACGCATATCATATGCATCCTGCAGTCCTTTTGCACCTGTGCAAGAATTCGCATTTGCACTATTCACAACAATAGCCTGTAATTTTTGCTTAGCAGCAATACTTTCTTTCGTAACAATAAGAGGAGCTGCTTGAAAGTGATTTTGCGTATAAACAGCCCCGCAGCTCGCGGGTACTTCACATACGATTGCTCCCATATCTTTTTTCTCTTTTCTTAACCCTGCATGAATCCCAATCGCAGCAAACCCTTTTGGTGTTACAATTGAACCGTTTTCTATCTTCGTACATATTACTGTTTCAATCATGCTTTCTCCCCCTTACGGATACAACGGCATAAAGTGTAAATTCTCCGTCTCTTCCACCCCTGCTAATATATTTGCATTTTGCACAGCCTGCCCAGCTGCACCCTTCATTACATTATCAATGACTGCTACAATCGTAATTCGTCTCGTTCGTTTATCATAAGCCGTTCCGATGTCACAAAAGTTAGATCCCCTTACTTCTTTCGGACTTGGAAAAACTCCCTTTTCTCGTATTCTTACAAACGGTGAATGACAATAACTTTCCTCATAAACCTGCTGAAGCACAGCATCTGTTATCTCCTGCTTCGCCTTTGCATAGAGCGTGACCATAATCCCTCTCGTAATCGGAATCAGATGTGTACTAAACGTGATTGGTTTCATGTTCTCATCCCATTCTTGCAACATTTGCTCAATTTCCGGGATATGCTGATGTTCATTTACTTTATAAATGTATAAATTATCGTGAATTCCCGGGAAGTGCGTCATACTTGTCGGTGTCTTTCCTGCTCCAGAAACTCCTGATTTCGCATCAATAATAAGTGAATCCACTTCAATGATTCCGTTTTTTACTAATGGAGCTGCCGCAAGCAAAGTGGCAGTTGCATAACATCCTGGATTCGCAATTAAGTTTGCAGTTACGATTTCACTTTTTTTCCACTCCGTTAGTCCGTACACCGCTTGTTGTAATACGTCTTCTTTTGCAGCTGTTTTTTTATACCATTCTTCATAGATAAACGGCTTTCGAATTCGAAAATCTCCTGATAAATCAATAACTCTTACACCGGCCTCTAATAAACTCGGAGTCAAATTTGCTGACACCCCAGCCGGCGTTGCTAAAAACACAAGATCCGCTTCTTTCGCAATCTCCTCAACATCTACCTCTGCTAATGTATGAGAAACAAAAGTAGATAGATGAGGATATGGTATTGTCATAACTTCTCCAATTTGCGAAAAAGAATGTACCGATGTCACTGTAAAGCTTGGGTGATGTGTTAATAACCGCAAAAGCTCAAGTCCTCCGTATCCAGTCGCCCCAATAATTGCCGCTTTCATAATTCCTCCTCATTACCTTTTAGATTTAAATACGATTATAATATTGTATTTTTATAGAGTCAACTAAATATTTATAAATTTTACACTATCAAAAAACCTTATTTTAAAAGTTATTTTACTAATAAAACTTTAAGAGAAATGAATTTTTATACAAAAATCAACAATATAGAGATTTTCTTTTCTTATTCAAGTACAATTAAAACAATACATATGCACATATAGGTGAGAAAAATCATGAATGAAAAATTAATTAAAAAAATGATTACAAAAAGTTTTCAACAATATCAATGTACACCAACTTCACAAGAAGACTACGAAACGCTCATAGAACGTATTCAAAATATTGTTTCTAACAATGCGGAGATTGATTTATATGAGGCTGTAGAAGATGTCGTGTATGAGTATATTACGTTATCATAAAGAACGAGAAGGTTATATAAACCTATTTTCCTTTTTCAACAACCAAATCACCGCTACGCAAAACAAAACTTGACCCGCACTCGCTTCCTCCTTTTGTTTTAAACCTTGCACGTGGCAGAAATAGGACCTGACCGCTTCTACACACGGCCAGGCGCTCTCGACCATCTAAAAAAAGGGGGGGTTATGTCCTGTTTTCAATTTGTATTTATAAAAAAATAGGAGATTCTCTTTTTGAGAATCTCCTATTTTTTACTTAATGATTTCCCAGCTACACGCTCGAATAACCCTGGAAACAATGAAAAAATAATCGGCCCTAAATTCATCCACTTTGGTAAATTTACTTCACGCTTTTTCATTTCGATTGCTTTTACAATTTGCTGCGCTACATAGTTTGGTTTTAATATGTAACGTTCGACACTTTTTACGTATGTACCAGATTCATCAGCTATCGTGTGAAAGTTAGTATCAATTGGACCTGGATTAATTGCTGTTACAGTAATGTTTGTATTTGCAAGTTCCATACGCAAGCTATTTGTAAACCCTAATACCGCATGTTTCGTTGCTGCATATGCACTTGATTTCGGCGTTGCAATTTTTCCTGCTAGTGAAGCGATATTCACAATATGCCCGCTATTTCGTTCGATCATATAAGGCAAAACTGCTTTTGTACATGCTACTAAGCCGAATACATTTACATCAAACATATCCTTTACTTCTTGTACAGATGCATCGACAAACGTTTTAAACACACCAAAACCAGCATTATTGACTAATATATCAATGCTCCCTATATCTTGGAGCACTTGTGTAAAAACAAGTTCCACTTCTTCTTCATTACTTACATCCAAAACATAATAATGACAAGAAGTACGATATGTGGTTTCAATTTTTTGTTTGAGCTCTCGTAACTTTTCTTCTGTGCGAGCGATTAGTACAGGGATTGCACCCTGCCCCGCTACTTGCATCGCTAACTCTTCCCCAATTCCACTTGAAGCTCCTGTTATGACGATTACTTTATCTTGTAAACGCCTATTCATGGCTGTCACCTACTTTGCATAGTAAATCCATTTCTCTGATGACTTATCAATCATCACCTGTTGATTATATGCTAAAAAGTCTAATTGTCCAACTGTTTCAGAGATTGTAAGCGGTAACTGCTTTTCATATAGCACAGGAAATAGTTTGACGCATACTTCAAATGCTGTCATCGGCTGTTCCTTTAATAAATTTAATACTTTAAAAGCTCGCGCCTCTTGCTTTTGGAGACGCTCATTTACTAATTTTTTCACATCAGTAACATCTTCCCCATGCCCTGGTAACACACGTGAAATATTCATACTAGCTAAGCGCTTTAATGTTTCATTGTACTGCAACATCGGCTTCGCTCGTTCTGTTTCTCCTTCATATGGCGGTTCTAAAATTGGATTAGAGGAAATATGTCCAATTAAGGCATCACCGCCAATTAACAATCCATCCTTTTCACGATATAAAGAAATATGGGTAGAAGCGTGCCCTGGTGTTTCAATCACCGTAAATTCAGGCAACGAAGCAATGCGATCTCCTTCCCTTACAGTATGTGTAAGCGAACGTTTACAGGAGTAGATCATTGTTTTCGTTAACGATGCACTTTGTTTTAAAAATGTTTCTGGAACTCCAAATTGTCTAGATTCTTCTAAAAAGAATTGTTGATATCGCTTTAGAAATTGCGGATCTTGTGTAATCCACGGTTCATTCCACGGATGGCCCACAATATTTGTTTGATTAGAGAATATATCCAATAATCCACAATGATCTGCATGGTGGTGTGTCAGCACAACTGTTTCAATATCTTCTACCTTATATCCTAGTGCATTTAGTTGCTTCTCTAACGCTAGTCTCGCTTCTTCTGTATTCGTTCCTGTATCAATTAATGTAAGTGTTTCTCCCTCTACTAAAAAAACATTAACGATTTCTACCGCAAATGGAACAGGAATTTCCATTCGATGAATAACTGTCATACCTATACGCCCCCTCTGTTTCTCCGTTTCAAAAAATGAATCTCCCTTCAGTTTACATCTAACACAGAAATTTGTCATTATTTTCAGATAAAAAGAAGGGATTTTCTACGAAGAGCCGAATGTATGTAAATTTAAATAAGTTATTCTCATATGCATAGTAAAAGGGGGACACATCATGTCATTACAAAAAATCGCTTTTGTCGGTGCAGGCTCAATTGCCGAAGCTACAATTTCTGGATTATTACAAGCTCAAGTTGTAAAAGAAGAGCAAATTACTGTTGGTAATCGCTCCAATGAAAAAAGACTACAAGAATTACATCACCGTTACGGAGTGAATGGTACGCACGATAAAAAAGAGCTACTTGCTCATGCAAATATCATATTTTTAGCAATGAAACCAAAAGATGTTGTGGACGCTCTTACTCCATTACAAGATTACATTACAGAGGATCAATTAATCATTTCATTATTAGCTGGTGTATCTACGACATCCATTACTAATTTATTGCAAAAAAAGGTTCCTATTATCCGGGCCATGCCAAATACATCTTCAGCAATTTTAAAATCTGCTACTGCCATTTCTCCTTCTGTTCATGCAAAAGAAGAACATGTCATGCTCGCAAAAACGCTTTTTGAAACAATTGGTCTTGTTTCTGTTGTAGAAGAAAAACATATGCATGCTGTCACCGCTTTATCAGGAAGTGGGCCAGCTTATATTTATTATGTTGTCGAAGCAATGGAAAACGCAGCAAAGCAAATTGGCTTAGAGGAAACTGTAGCAAAATCACTGATTCTCCAAACAATGATTGGTGCTGCAGAAATGTTAAAAACAAATGAAAAGCACCCTTCTATATTAAGAAAAGAAATTACATCGCCAGGAGGAACGACAGAAGCTGGCATTGAGGTATTGAAAGGCTTTCAATTTCAAGAGGCGCTTATTCAATGTATTGTAGAAGCAACAAAACGTTCCCATGAGCTTGGTGAAACGTTAGATAAGTTTGTAAATGAAAAATAAAAAACCTTGCTGCGTAAGCAAGGTTTTTCTCTTATTCACTTTTTTTCCCAAAAATTTCTTCCTGTAAACGACGTCCTGTCGGCGTTGCAGCAAGACCACCTTCTGCCGTTTCACGAAGCGCACTTGGCATCGTTTGTCCGATGCGATACATTGCTTCAATAACTTCATCACATGGAATGATACTCGTTACACCAGCTAATGATAAATCAGCTGCAATCATCGCATTTGATGCACCAGCTGCGTTACGTTTTACACACGGTACTTCTACAAGTCCTGCAACAGGATCGCATACTAACCCAAGCATATTTTTAAGTGCAATACTCATCGCTGTTGCTGCCTGTTTTTGTGTACCTCCAGCCATTTCAACAGCAGCCGCTGCCGCCATTCCACTTGCTGAACCAACTTCCGCTTGGCACCCACCAGCTGCTCCGGCAATGCAAGCATTGTTCGCTACAACCATACCAAATGCACCAGCTGTAAATAGAAATTCAATCATTTCTTCACGCGTTGGGTTCAATTTTTCTTTTAGCGCAAATAACACACCTGGTACCGTCCCTGCAGAACCAGCCGTTGGCGTTGCACAAATAATACCCATCGCAGCGTTTACTTCATTTGTTGCGACAGCTTTACTTACCGCATCTAAAATTGTATCGCCTGATAAACCTCTGCCACTTTTCATATACGCTTGTACTTTCACTGCATCTCCACCAGTAAGTCCCGTCGGAGATTTCACACCTTGAATTCCTCGCTCAACTGCTTTTTCCATTACAACTAAGTTTTTTTCCATACCAGCGATTACTTCTTCACGAGAAAGGTTTCTTGTTTCCATTTCACATTGAATCATAATCTCTGCGATTTTTACATTTTTCTCTTCTGCTTGTGCAACTAGTTCCGCTACATTCCGAAACATGTTGTGTCCCCCCCCCGCTATTAGTCCATAATTGTTACTTGACAAATATTTTGCTGCGCTTTAATTTCACCGATAATTTCATCTGCTAACAACTCATCCGTTTCAATAACCATTAACGCTTTTCTTCCTTTTTCCTTACGTGAAACACTCATCATACTAATATTAATTTCGTGCTTCGCAAGAATAGATGTAACAGAAGCAATTGTTCCGAAACGGTCATTATTTACAATAAGAAGCGCTGGACTTGTACCTGTTAATTGCAAATCAAATCCATTGAGCTCCACAACTTCAATTTTCCCGCCGCCGATTGAACAAGCAACAACTTCAATTTCATCCTCACCTTTATACAAACGAAGTTTCGCTGTATTTGGATGGACTGCTTGCGCTTCTTCTTCAATAAATGTAACGTCAATTCCGCGCTCCTTTGCAATTTCAAGCGCTTGTGGAATACGGGGATCATCCGTTTCGAATCCTAATATTCCCCCAACAAGTGCTACATCGGTGCCATGACCTCGATATGTTTTCGCAAACGAACCGTATAACGAAATGATAATTTTCTCAGGTTCATGACGAAACAGCTGACGAGCAACTTGCCCCATTCTTGCTGCACCTGCTGTATGCGAACTAGATGGCCCAATCATAACTGGACCGATAATATCAAAAACTGAACGATATTTCATAACAGTACCCCCTAAATCTTCATTATGAAAAAAGTTACTTACTAATAATCTATTAAGTAAATGCTTTCTTTGTTTTTCTATTTGTACTAATAAATTTATAGAATTCATTCAACAAACTGACACACACCATCAGCTATCATAATATATAAGAGCTCTCTTGTCACTTTTTGATTTACTACATTTTTTTACAAAAACATACAAAGTATAAATTTACACTGTACAAATATAATGAATACGCTTTCATTATATCTCTTTTTTTGCAGAATTTAAATTTTTTAATATTTCAAATTAAGGACATTGTTTCCGTTTTATGAGAATTAAAAAAGAATGACAGATGTAAGCGATATCTCTGTCATTCTTTTTCCTTACCTTGATACAGGAAAACGTTTCAAATCCGCTGCAATTTCCGTATTTGGAAATACTTGTTTCGCTTCTTCGAGAAGTATTTTCCACTCTTCTCCTTGATAACGAGAACTAATGTGAGTTAAAATCATTTGTTTTACATTTGCTTGCAGCGCAATATTTGCTGCTTGTTCGGTTGTAGAATGATAATAATCATGAGCTTGCTGTGAATCTTCCGCACCGAACGTTGCTTCATGTACAAGTACATCAGCATCTTGTGCTAATTGAATACTCGCTTCGCAATAACGTGTATCTCCTAAAATTGTAATAATTCGGCCTTTTTGGGGTGGCCCAATAAAATCCTTCCCGCAAAGTACGCGTCCATCTTCAAGTTCTACTGTTTCCCCATCTTTTAATCGCTTAAAGAGTGGCCCTGGTTTAACCCCTGCATCAAATAACTTATCTACAAGAAGATGCCCTGGAATATCTTTTTCCACAATGCGATAGCCAAAACATTCAATACCGTGCGACAATCGCTTCGTTTCCACAAGAAATTGTTTATCTTCAAATACAGTACCTTCTTCAGTAATTTCAATAATCTCAAGTGGGTATTTCACATGTGTTGTACTCACTGCCAAGGCAACTTCAATAAACTGTTTAATCCCCTTTGGTCCATATACAGTTAACGGAGTTGTTCCTCCTTGAAAAGAGCGGCTTCCTAACAAACCAGGCAATCCAAAAATGTGATCACCATGTAAATGTGTAATAAATATTTTTTCAATGCGACGCGGACGCACTGATGTATGTAAAATTTGATGCTGCGTTGCCTCGCCGCAATCAAATAACCACGTTGCACCTCTCTCTTCCAATAATTGCAAAGCTATCGCTGATACGTTTCTTCCCTTTGCAGGAACACCAGCTCCTGTTCCTAAAAACACAAATTCCACGTTGCATCCTCCAAGCATTTCATAATCTCTATTGTTATCTTACGGAATATATACAAAAATGGCAAATCAACCTCGTACGAACTCCTCATATGGATGTTTATTTAAAACGAACGCTAACATCCATTCGTGTCTTGTAGTAAAATTAATATTATCATTTATAGAAGGTGGCTAAAACAATGAAAGAAGTTTTTCGTTTGCAAACTGACTTTTCTTCTTCTTTTGATCGTTGGGTAAGTTTATTTATTTCTGAAACACCTGCGGAATTGCACTGGTCGACATTAAAAGAGTTAATTCATGAATATATAGCATTGCATACAGTTCAAACCGTACCAGAATATATCCCTTCTTCCATCACATATTATGCACAACGCATTTCTACTCCAACCAATACAGACATTATAATTTACGAAAGTCCTTCTATATAAAACACAAAAAGGTATCGGAAAGAGCAATATAAATGATTAACATAAGTTGCCATCATAAATCCCTATAAATATCAACAATATAAACCATAGGGAATGGCGTTAATGATCTATCCCTAATTTGTTTACAAGGAGTCGAAAATGAATATTTTAAACTGGTTGACATCATTATTCAATTTTGGAAGAGGAACGCAGCGAGTGTTTCAATTGTTTGGTGCTAGACGGAATAATAGAAATTGGATTTGGATTTCTTTACTAGGTATAGGAACAATTTTTGGGGTAGCAGCAAGCCGAAAGTTCAATATGATGCGATCGTTCCAACTGTTATTCCGAGGCCTGCAAAATAGAACAATCCTGCCAACAAATTTAAATTTGGCGAATATGGAAATTGCTAATGAAATAACTCCCAATAAATCAAAAAAATACTAGTATATCTGATATTAGCCAAACACGGTTAAAAAATTTATTACGTTTCTTAAGAAGAACAATTATGCTAAAAACCTCGCAGAAAATACCACATGCGAGGTTTTTAGCATATAAATTTTTAATTTCTCAATATACAAGTCGCTACTATACAGAATATAACATGACCTGTACTTGCTTCCTCCCTTTGTTTCAAACCTCGTATGTGGCAGGAAAAGGCCCTGACCGCTTCTATGCATGGCCAGATGCTCTCATCCTCCCCTAAAAGGAAAGGGGCTTTCATGTGAATTTATTCTCTAATTTTTGTTGAAATGTTCTCTCCTGTTGCCTAAACACTTGACTACCGTGCTGAATAACCTTCGCCCCATATTTATTATTTAATTGCTCCATCACTGACAAAAGCGGTTCTGCCTTCGCATCTTCTTCAAATGAAAATAAGTCAAGCTGCTTAATCGCTTCTGTTTTCCATTCTAATTCACAAGCCGTAATTCCCAGTAATCTAACCGGATCACCATCCCAATGTTTTTTCCATAGCCGTGTTGTCGCCTGAAAAATATCGGCCCATTCCCAAATTGCATTGTCTAACATTTTACTGCGCGTAATCGTTCGGCGATTATAGTATTTAATCGTAATTTGAATATTATATGTCACAAGCGTACGTTTTTGTAATCTTCGGCTGACAGATTGAGACAAGCGTTCTAACGTACCTAACAACTCTTGCTCTTCATCTACATCTTTTGGCAACGTTATAGAATTTCCAATCGTTTTATACTGCCCCATTTGACTCGGATCCACATCTCTATTATCGATACCATTTGCACGTTTTTGCAAATCCAATCCATGATTTCCAATTACAGAACGAATAATAGAAGCTTTTCCAGTAGCTAAATCCCCAATCGTATGTATATGTACACCTGTTAATTTTTCTGCTGTTTTCTTTCCAATTCCATGCATTTTTTCAACTGGAAGCGGCCAAAGTAGCTCTTGTATATCACGTTTACGAAGTACTGTAATACCTAGCGGCTTTTTCATATCAGAGGCTGTTTTAGCTAGAAATAAGTTCGGTGCAATCCCAATACTGCACGGAAGCTGTAATTCTGTGAGTAATGTTTGTTGAATCATTTGAGCAATTTCTAGCGGCGAACCGAGCCCATAGCAATCTGTAATATCTAAATATCCTTCATCAATTGAGACAGGTTGAATTTTTTCTGTAAACCGTGCCAGAATTTGAAACAATGCAAAAGAAGCCTCCCGGTATAACTCAAAGTTTGGATGTTTTACAACGAGTTCTGGGCATAGCCGCTTTGCCTCCCAAACAGGCATTGTTGCACGAACTCCCCTCGCTCTTGCTTCATAACTACACGTTACAATAATGCCTTTTCGTTCTTTCGCATTACCAGCTATCGCTAATGGTTTTCCTTGCAAAGATGCATCATGGGCAATTTCAACAGATGCATAAAAACAATTCATATCAACATGCAAAATGACACGGCCATTTTTCGGATACATTTCACGCATCTTTCTCACCACCAAAGGAACGTTTGTTCTTTATTTTATCAAAAAACTTGTGGAAAAATCAATATTTGAAAGGATGGAATCGTTACTATATAGAAGTATGTCCACATACGAAATCTAAGGAGGCTAAAGAGAAGAAATGACTACACACCTAAAACTCCTTTATCTAATTTTACTAGTCATTTTCTTTTTGTTACTCATCTATTTCCTACTTCCAATCATGGGCGTCGATGCTCACGGGCTTCTTTCGTCTCTATTGTCATTTTCAACTCTGTACATTCTTCCATGGATTTTTCTGTACTGGTTTATCCGCCTTGTGAAGGCAATAGAATCAAAATAACGAACACTCTTAAGGAGAGAAGAAAATGAATGAAACATTTGATAGCAAACATTTTAGACTCGAAAAAATTCGTAACGGGATATATGCGGCAATTGCAAAAGAAGGTGGCGGTGCTGCAGCAAATGCTGGTTTTATTGATTTAGGGGATACAACTATTATTTTTGATACATGTAATACACAACAAGCTTCTCAGGATTTAAAATATGCAGCAGAAACGATAACAAATCAGCCCGTTACATGGGTAATAAACAGCCATTGGCATGGAGACCATATTCGAGGTAACCAAACGTTTCAGAATAGCACCATTATTTCAAGCGAAATGACATATGACGAAATGAAAACTACCCATCCATCAAGAATTAATAAACAAAAAAATGATATTGGTGGTCTAAGAAATTATATTCGCTCTTTACAGGACCAATTAACGCAAACTTATGATATGAACTTAGAACATCAAATCAATTTTTTAAGTGAGTTAGAAATCTCATTACCTACACTAGAGTTAGTACTACCACAACAAACATTTAAAGATGAAGTCATCTTCCGTGGAACGAAACGCAGTGCAAAACTTTTCACGTTAGGCGGCGGGCATTCCCTTTGCGATGCTATGCTTTATATTCCAGAAGATAAAGTGATATTCATGGGTGACTTGTTATTTGTTGATTGCCATCCTACATTTTTCGAAGAATCCAATCCACAAAGATGGAGCCATATTTTAAAAGAGGTTGAAAGTATGGATATTGATATAGCCATACCAGGTCATGGTTCGATAGGTACAAAGAGTAATTTCTTACAAGTAATCGATTATATACATAACTTAACTGCAATTGCACAAAAACACAACGAGATTGAAACGATTCCATTACCTAACAGCTACCAAAATTGGCCATCTCCGCAAATATTTCACCAAAATGTAAAAACACTAAAAGAACTATTGCATTGTTAAGCTATATAAATCCAAATAAAAAATCAACATACCCCTTCCTTTCTTTTAGGCGGACGAGAGCATCTGGCCATGCATAGAAGCGGTCAGGGCCTTTTTCTGCCACATGCAAGGTTTAAAACAAAAGGAGAAAGCAAGTAGCGATCATGTTGTATTCTGCATAACAGTGACTTATCTGTTGAAAAAATTAAAATGGATTTATTTAAAAACGCATGGGTCATTTCACCCATGCGTTTCAACTTGTCCGATTCTTTGATTACTTCGCTACTTCCTCAATAATCGCAACAACCATTTCTGCTGTTTTCACTAGTTCTTCAACAGGTATTTTTTCATTTGTTGTATGAATCTCTTCATAACCAACTGCTAAATTTACTGTTGGAATACCGTGACCCGCAATTACGTTTGCATCACTACCGCCACCGCTTTGGTGAAGAGATGGTGTACGGCCGATTCTTTCAGCAGCACGTTTCGCAACTTCTACAACGTGATCGCCATCAGCAAATTTAAATCCCGGGTACATTACTTTTACTTCTACTTCTGCTTCTCCGCCCATTTCTTTCGCTGTAGATTCAAATGCTTCTTTCATTTTGCGAACTTGCTCTTGCATTTTTTCGTCTACTAAAGAACGTGCTTCAGCAAAAATTTCTACATAGTCACAAACGATATTTGTTTGTGTACCACCTTCAAAACGACCGATATTCGCAGTTGTTTCAGAATCAATGCGACCAAGCGGCATTTTTGCAATAGATTTTGCTGCAATTGTAATTGCAGACACACCTTTTTCTGGTGCTACACCAGCGTGAGCTGTTTTGCCGCGAATAATTGCATTTACTTTCGCTTGTGTTGGTGCTGCAACAACGATTTCTCCAACTTTTCCATCGCTATCTAATGCATAACCATATTTCGCTGTAATGCGTTCACGATCTAATGCTTTTGCACCAACAAGACCTGATTCTTCACCAACTGTAATGATGAATTCTATTTTTCCGTGCGCAATGTTTTTCTCTTTTAACACGCGAATTGCTTCAAACATAGATGCAAGTCCAGCTTTATCATCAGCACCTAAAATTGTTGTACCATCAGATACGATATAACCATCTTGAATAGAAGGCTTAATTCCTTTACCAGGAACAACTGTATCCATATGAGAAGTAAAGTAGATTGTATCTACTCCTTCTTTTGTTGCTGGTAATGTACAAACTAAGTTACCAGCACCGTGACCAGTCTCACCCATTGTATCATCTTCAAATACTTCAACGCCTAAAGAAGAGAATTTTTCTGTTAACACTTTGCAAATCTCAGCTTCGTATTTTGTTTCAGAGTCTACTTGCACAAGTTCCATAAATTCATTCACTAAACGTTCTTGATTAATCATGAGAATACGCCTCCTGCGTTATGTATGTAACAATGTCTATTATAACAGAATTCTACAAAAGTTTCGAAGGAGAAGATATATAAAGTGAAATTTTAATTAGTTAAGGCTTCTCTTCACTAATTATACAATTCAAACTATACAGGCTAAGCTCCGTTGGGCGTGAGCATCTGGCCATGCATAGGAGCGGTTAGGCTTTTTTTTGCCACGTGCGAGGGTGAAAACGAAAGAAGGAAGCAAGTGCAGGTCATGATTACTACATAGCAACGACTTACATGTTGAAAAACCAAAACGGATGTATGTAGAAAATGTCTTATAATAGACCCTTGTACCAAATTTCGTTTGTATATACAATGAGATTGAGGAGATTCGCAAGGAGGATCTAAAGATGAGTAAAAAAATGCAAAAAATTATGGTTTATGTCATGTTAATTTCAATGCTTGTTACAACATTACTTACTGGCATAAGCATGTTTTGGTAAAAAAAGGGGAGATGTTATCTCCCTTTTATGTTCCCATAATAATAAGTCCTGCAATGATAAACGCTATTCCCATTCCAAGTGAAAGAACAAAGTTTGGATATTGCCGCTCATGATAAGCACTTAATGCAAAAGTAAAATTAAGAAGAGCGATAGAAAAGACAGCTAATGAAAATGGACATATATTAAAAGTTGCCAATATGAAAGTAATAAGTGCAAGAGCACCAATTAAGAACTGAATGTATGGTAGTCTATGATTCATATACATAACAGCAACTCCTTTTCACATAATCTTTATTTATACTGTGTTTACGAGTAGTACTAATTCTCCTAATGGAAATTTCATTTTTTGTTATCCTCATTAACGCATGTTATATGTACACATGTCAAGACAAGATATAATATAACAAAAAGCCAACATATACTGCTGGCTTTCTTCGTAAGCAATGGCACCCTTTTCTTTCGCAAGCTGCTCAAATGATTTTTTTGATTTCACAATCCATACTTTTGTTCCAATAGGAATACGATCGTACAAATACTCTACATCTTTTTTGTGCATTCGAATGCACCCTTGCGAAATGTACTTGCCAATGGAGCTTGGCTGATTTGTTCCGTGTATCCCATATTTACTACCATCTGTACCTCGGGCATTAAAACCTATCCATCTTGAACCGAGCGGATTTGCCGGTGAACCACCTGGAATATTCTTCGCAATATAATACGGATTTTTCGCCTTCATCACAACATCAAATGTACCTTCTGGCGTTAAATCATTCGTTTTACCTGTTGCAACTGGAAATGTATTTTGTATCTTTCCATCATAAATATATGCAAGTTGGTTCGTTTGTTTATTGACGATAATAAGCGGATCGCCAACACGCGGATTATCACCGAGCGGCCAAAGAGGCGATAGGGAAATACATAATATGAATGAAAGAAGATATGGCATACCTCATTCCGTCCTTCTTATATTAATTCTTTGATGTTATATTTCCCTATAAATCGACTTTTAATGAGTAAAAATTGCTCTATTTCATAGACGAGCTGAACGAGCTTAGCACGCGTTTCAAATTCTTCTCGTGTTTCTGGAAGCGGCATTTCTCGAAAGATTTCCCGCATCTCTTGAAGCTGTCTTAACGATATAACCCCTGTACTTTCTGGGCGAATGGCATTCCCGACATTTTCAATTACATCCGCCACCATACCCGCTTGTTCATATGACCAAGATAATGAAGCAACTAGCGGCATAACTCTTTCTAAAATTTCGAACTGTTGCTGGCGCATTTGAAAATAACGATAGTAATAATCATCTTCACGCATAAACTGATTTTCCAGCTTTATAAAAGATACTTCTTTTGCCTTCTCAAGTAATGTTTCCGTTTCAATTAGCTCTTTTCCATTCCACACACTTTCACGATTTCTTAAATATGCGGCCATTTCCAAAAGAATCGTCTTAAAATTAGATTCTACTTTTTGTCGATACGCTTTCAAGTCGCTTTCAACGCTTGGCATATACAAATTAATTAATAAAGCAACACTAATTCCAACCGTTAAAATCGCAATCTCATTTCCAACAATGGGCCATGTAATTTTTTGCAGTGAATATAAATGAAAAACAATAACAGAGCTTGTAACAATCCCCTCTTGAATCTTAAGCATAACCGCACTTGGAATAAACAGAAGTAATAAAACCCCAATTGCTAACGGTGTGTACCCTATTGATTCAAAAATAACAAATGCAAACAACATAGAAAGTAAACAAGCTAAAAAACGATGAATAGACACTTCTAATGATTTTCTTTTTGTATTTTGTACACATAAAATGACAAGAATGCCGGCTGAGCTATAAAACTCTAAATGAAGTAATTGAGCAATCCACACAGCCAAAGCTGTTCCAGCTGCTGTTTTCACTGTTCGATATCCAATTTTAAACATGTTAACGCTCCTATTATGTACGAACTACTTTCAACTTAAGTATAAAGAAAAGGATGACACAATGTCATCCTTTTTCCCTTAGTATTCACGTAACGTTTACATGTTACAACATTTTTTGCAAAAACTCTTGAGCACGTTTGCTTTCCGGCGCTGTAAAAAATTGCTCTGGCTTCGCATCTTCTACAAGTTTCCCTCCATCTAAAAAGAGAACACGGTCGGCTACTTCTTTTGCAAAACCCATTTCGTGCGTAACGATCGCCATTGTCATTCCTGTCGTTGCAAGAGATTTCATAACCTCTAATACTTCTTTCACCATCTCTGGATCTAGTGCCGAAGTCGGTTCATCAAATAGCATAACGTCCGGTTCCATTGCTAATGCTCTTGCAATTGCAACACGCTGTTTTTGTCCACCAGAAAGGCGATTTGGATAAGCATCCTTTTTCTCAAGTAATCCCACTTTTTCTAATAATTCTTCAGCTTTTTTTACCGCCTCTTCCTTCGCAGTACCTTTTACAGTAAGAGGAGCATACGTAATATTTTCTAACACTGTCATATGAGGAAATAAGTGGAAATGCTGAAACACCATTCCAACATGCTGACGAATTTCCATAATGTTTGTATTAGGATTCGTTACCTCCTGATCACCAATACAAATTTGTCCGCTCGTTGGTTCTTCTAGTAAATTCATGCAACGTAAAAATGTTGATTTCCCTGAACCGGACGGCCCAATAATTGCTACGACTTCGCCTTGTCCAATTGATGTTGTAATCCCTTTTAATACTTCGTTATTTCCAAATGATTTGTGAAGGTCATTTATTTTAATCACTTTTCTTCATTCTCCCTTCAACCGCTTTCCCAACGAATGTAAGAATAATAACAAGAATGTAATAAATCATACCGACAAATAATAGCGGTTCAAAATAAGACAATGTCTCGCCGCCAACAATATACGCACGGCGCATTAAATCTGTTGCACCGATTACAGTAACTACCGCGGACTCTTTCGTTAATGTAACAAATTCATTTACCAATGCAGGTAAAATATTTTTTAATGCTTGCGGTAAAATAATATTTCGCATCATTTTTCCATATGGAATACCAAGTGCCATTGCCGCTTCTGTTTGTCCTTTATCAACCGCTTGAATTCCAGCACGAATCACTTCTGACATGTATGCGCCTGAATTTAAGCTAAATGCTAACACAGCTGCTAAAAATGCTGAAATATCATATCCTGTAATTTGCGGAAGACCGTAATAAATAAGCATTAATTGTAGTACAAGCGGTGTACCGCGGAAAAGAGATGTATAAAAATCAGCAATTATACTTAAAACTTTTATTCTAGCAATTTTACAAAGCGCTAATAACGTCCCTAGCGCAAAACCAAGCAAAGAAGCGACAGCTACAATCTTTAATGTTACTTCTAAGCCTTTTAATATATATGGTATTGAAGGCGTTATTTGCGAAAAATCCAAGTTCATCCTAAGTCAGTCCTCCCTAGAAGATGGAAAGGCGGCTTATTTCTCGCCGCCAAACCATTTCTTCACTAATTTATCCATTTCTCCATTTTCTTTCATTTTCTTAATTACTTTATTAAACTCCGCTGTCTTATCACTATTTTTCGGAAGCGCAATTGCTGAACCAGCTTCATCTGCCGCTTCTGGAATTTCCACACTCTTTAACTCTTTATTTTTTTCTAAATATCCTTTTGCTACTGTATCTTCTAAAATAATTGCATCAAAACGTCCTGCTTGAATTTCTTGAATGAGTTCTGGTACACGGTCACGTCCTTCAGATTGGAACGATACTTGTTTTTGCAAATCTTTCGCCTTTTCTTCTTGGATAGATCCTGTTTGTACTCCTACTTTTTTTCCTTTTAGATCTTGCAATGTTTTAATATTTGAACCTTCTTTAGAAATGATTACATTTTTAGCGACAAAATAAATATCTGTAAAGTCAGCATTTTTCTTACGCTCTGCTGTCGGTGTCATTCCAGCCATGATAAAGTCAACTTTCCCAGCCTCTAATGAGGCTAACAGCCCACCAAAATCCATATCTTTAATTTTCACTTTATAACCTAATTCTTTACTAATATAATTCATAACGTCGATATCAAAACCAATAATGTCTTCACTCTTTTTTGCGTCGACATATTCATACGGTTTGTAATCTGCAGACGTTCCCATAACTAACACTTTCTTATTATCACTTCCTGCATTTCCACCCTTACTACAAGCTGTAAATATACTTACGATTAAAATAAGTGCAAGTGAAACTGATAAAAATTTCTTCATTACTTTCCCTCCTAGTTAATGTATATTTAATTATTTTATAGAATTTTTATTCGATGAATGTATTGTAGCAATAAATTTATTTTTATGCAATAAATAAAATAAAAATAAATTTATTTTTCTTTCCACAACGTAAATAAACCAATATACACTGCATAATTATATGCATAAACAGTTCATATTATACATAAAAAAGAACCGTTAAGATTACATTCTTAACGGTTCTAAAAACGTATATTACATTTCCTCACAATGTTCTTCAAAGTACGATTGCAATTTCGCTATAACTTGCATCGGCTCATGGCCTTCAATTTCATGACGCTCGACCATCGTTACAATCTTTCCATCTTTCAATAGTGCAAACGATGGAGAAGATGGTGGATATCCTTCAAAATATTCACGAGCACGTGCTGTTGCCTCTTTATCTTGACCTGCAAACACAGTAACAAGATGATCTGGACGTTTATCATAATGAATAGAATGAGCTGCAGCTGGACGAGCAATTCCCCCTGCACAGCCGCATACAGAGTTTATCATTACAAGTGTTGTACCTTTCTTTTGCAATGCTTCATCTACAGCTTCTGGTGTAGTTAATTCTATATAACCAGCTGCTACGATTTCTTCGCGCGCTTGACGAACAACGTCATTCATAAAAAAGTTGAAGTTAATCAAAGCTTTCCCTCCTCACATATCTCTAACTGTATCTTACCAATAACTATTTCTAAAATACAAGTAAACTTACTTGCTTTGTAGTCATGATTCACTAAAAAACGTCTTCGAGACCTCGCTCGAAGACGTTTTTCTTAATGACCACGATGCTTCTGTTTCGCTTTTTGCACTTTTAAGGCACGTTTTTTCCGCTTTTCTATTTCTCGCATTTCTTTCGATTGCACTTGCGTCTCTTTTTTATGCACTTCATACGATAACTGAATAGCTTCTTGTGCTTTCGTAAATTTTGAAGTTTTTAATTCCCTTGCTGCTTGCCGAATCATGCGTTTTACATTTTTCGGACGCTTTTGCTGTTTAACCTCTACTCCGCATTTCGCAAAGCGATTAAAATATGGTAACAACGTATCATTTACAAACAAAAACACTTCTTCATCAGACGGTTCAGCCCCAAAAATGTGCCGTACTGCATACAACTTCCCATTTTCTTCTCGTTCAATCATTCCTACAAAATACTGACCGTCATGATATACTGTCAATTTCACTGACAGTCCCTCCCTTACAAACATATTCAGAAATGCTGGACATCCCGGAGGGGAAGGTTATTGACATAAAAATTATGCGTCCGGACTACCAACCGGAACTGTGTTTTTGCATTTCTATCACCATTATATTACATTTTTACTTATTTTGTATCTTTTCTACATATACTTCAATCATTCTTTTATGCGATCCTACAATATACTCAGGTAATTCTGTAACCGGAAAAAACTTTAATTGTATCGCTTCCTCTTTGTTTACAGTAGGTTCTCCTTCATAATCATGCGTATAATAGGCAGTCGTTACTGTTTGAAACTCGTCGCCGTTTGCTAGTTTCACAAAATGTTTTGCACCTGAGAACACATTAATGAGCTGCAAATTCTTCACGCAAATGCCGGTCTCTTCATACACTTCACGGTATGCAGTTTCTTCCGGTGACTCAAGCAGCTCCATTAATCCACCAGGAAGTCCCCATTTTCCGTGCGGTTCTTGTCTTTGTTGTAATAATACTTCCCCATCTTTATTTAATACAAGAACAACTGAACCGACTAAAATTAAAGGGCGATGCCCAACTATTTTCCGTAATTCCTCCACATATCCCATTTCAACAAACCTTTCTTTTTATTTCCTTGTCCACACCATTGTATCATATGTATAAAATGGAAAAATGGTCATTTTTTGGTTCATCACCAAAAGACGGGGGTGACATATAGATAGAT
>NZ_JBALLY010000170.1:0-3070 GCF_036963045.1 Bacillus sp. JJ864
CTATAACATTACAGAGATTAAACACTTCTTCATAACTTAAATTGAATCTTGAATTACCTAATTGAATAATATAATTATTTTCGTCTAGTTTTGCTACAATATAGCGTCTCAGTTCAAAATCTATAGGTGTATTATTCCCTGGATATAATTCACTTAGTATTTCTTTATATCCTAAACTGATATTAGTTCCTCGAATATAAAAACTATTAAATGTAAATAAACATGTACCTTTATTTTCTCCTATAGCAGGAAGATAGCCTTCTAAAATTACTGTTTTATTTTTATATCTCAAGAACTTTCCATTACTTGAATAACTCCTATAATCCTCTACTCCAAAATCTGCTATATGATTATTTATACGATCAACATATTCCTCAAGTGTAATCTGTCCTTCATTTAATTGCTTTCTAATAATTTCTAAGCTAAGTGCATATTTTGCTTCTTCTTCAAATTTCTTAATATACTTTCTTACATCTTTTATCTTTCCTTGTGCACGCCTTAATAAACGCATTCTAATTTCATCTGGCAATTCATTGTCTCTTTTATCATTATTACATTTATGGTGAGCTGGTCTTAAATTTTCTAAACCATTAAAATCAAAATTTGATGTTAAATTTAAATCTTTTATAACTTCTGTTACTCTTTGTTTATTTTTAAATGTCGCTTCAGGTATGATATGATCGATTTCTAAATCAGAATAATTAAATAAATCTTCTAAACAAATCGTACAGCGTCTTTGATGAGCTTGCCAAAGAGCATATCTAACTTCAGGTCTATTTTTTATAATCATTTACATTACTCCTTTCAAAACATCTCTCTCTAAAATTTAACAAAATCAAAAAAAGATTATCCCCCCTTCTTTGTGATAAAACCAGTAATAACCTACACTCCCTGACTCTTTAATTTTTGAGAAGCTGTAGAAGGAGAGGTGCTATATCCCTTACAAGAAGCTTCTGTTTTAGCATCTTCTAACATCTCATCAAAATCAATCGTATTTAATCTATCCAAGTTAATTCTCATTCTAATCAATGTACCTTTAATATCACAATCTTCTACAGATTCTCCTGAAAGGCTATAAGTTATAGTTTTCTTCCCCGAAGCAATACTAAAGTAACCGTTAGTTCTTTCAACAATTCTTTTTACAAGTGCAAGACCATATCCCGAGTTTTTATAATCCTCTGGAGCATACGCATGATTTGATAACGCAGAAAGTCCTGGTATCATTGCTTTTCTAATAGCATCTTCGTGTGTCGGTTCATCAAACCATGTTTCTTCAATATCAAAAGGAATAGTTCTAAGCAACCCCAACCCTAAATCGGCAATTACTACTTCTACACTGTTCGCAGCTGGGTATAGTTGGGAACCATAGTAAAAATGTTTTGTTTTGGAATGGTCAAAGATATTTCTAATCATTTCTCTAACAACAAATTCAAATAAGTCCTTAACAACATCATTATTTCCCATTCCAATGTCCCTTAATATTTTTCCAACTATTTCAGTTGCAATCTCATCATAGTAGATTTCAACTGATTTTCCTTGAGAATGTAATGAATCAAAAAGTTCAGCTAATACTACTTTAGTTGGTGCAATGTAATTGCTTCCTTGGCTAAATGAATGAGCATCTGAGAGTCCTAACTTTTGAAAAATCCCCATGGTTTCCCCGTAAGATATGGCCTCTCTATTCAAGTTATCTATCGGTTCCATTTCATAAGGAATGGTATCTTCCTTTAATCTATCAATCATAGAAAGAAATATGATTGCTCCAGCTGGCTCAATAAAATCTAGTGAAGAAAATTGAAATTTTAAGCCCTCAGGCTCATCTGAGTAGTATTTCTTTTCGTTCAGATGTTTGGTCATTCTCATCATATTATCTTACTTCATATTAATTATATTTATCATAATATCCCCCAAATACATCTAGCTGTTAAAATAAGAGCTAAATAAACTTCCATATACGCTTATTTTTTTATACTGAATCCTCAATAATATTAATAACATGGCTAGCAAATCCTTCAGTTAATTGAATTTTATCAGCCCCAAAATTCAAAGCCCTAAGAGTTCTCCCATCATTATTTTTTGTAATTGTTAATAATGAGTCGTATGAAGCTTGAATAGTAGAAATAGTATTATTAAACATACTCCATCTTTCGCTATATTCCGGACAAAGGTTTTTTGCTTTTACTTCCCAAGGCCATCTACTAGATGTTCCTTCCAAATAATAAGGACCTTCAATAACTTCAAAATAACCCAGAAGCTTAGCTGTTCCTACACCATAACAGATTAGGATATCTTCCTCTCTTACAGCAACAGGTTTTCTTTTAGAGAAATGGAGCTCCTGTATATCAGTTGATAGCTTTCTATGTTCAGAAAAAGGTTCGTCAGACACACCTACAGGCTTAATAAAATATCGCTTATCAGCTGTAACTTTATGCCGTCCTTTATTGATTATATCGCTTACAATTAAACTTATTTTTGATTCTTTAGGAATAATAAATGCTTGCGAAAAAGTATCTATCTTTTTTATCACTTCCTCTAATTCATTAGAGGATAAGGCTCTGCTTTCAACACTCTTTATTTCATTAATCAATTTTAATAATTGATTAATATCGTCAATTAGCACTCCCCATTCATGATTATTTTCTAATCCAGAATTAGTAAAATTAGCGGAAGTAATTATACCTTGTAACGGTGTTCCTGACTTTAAGGATATGTATATCTTTCCATGTAACTTATTGTCGATATGAACACTGTAACTAATATTATTTTTTTTACAATTTAGGCAAAAGGAATAAAGTGAGTTTGACTTTTTTAATAAGTCAGGATTATTATCTTTTAATGTAGTTATCAACGAAATACGTTTGATACTCTTTCCATTTAATTGACTAAAGAAATCATCAAATGACTCCATTAAGAATGGGCTTATTATCTTAAGCTCATCTGCATCTAATAGGATATTTTTAATATCATTGTAATGGGTAGAATAAATATTATTTAATAGTTTCATATTCTCTCACCCTCACATAGTTTTGTAACAAATTTCCTATTTCAGTATACATTATTTAACACACAC
>NZ_JBALLY010000171.1:0-5451 GCF_036963045.1 Bacillus sp. JJ864
ATATCCAAAAACAATGATTATACTTAGAAGTATGGGAATAAAAAGTGGTGAGAATAATTCATTTAGAGGAAAAAGAATTTTTTTAGAAGGTAATGTTCCTATAATCAAATCGTAATTTTAATTATAGCATATTTAGATTCATAAAGCAAAAAAAACAAAATAGATGTTAGGCTATTTTGTCGTTTTAGGTATCTTATATAATTATAAATCCAGTTCAAAATGGTTTTAAAAGAAGTTCTTTACCTAGCCGACTTTCGTATTTAATAACTCAATTGCCTGATTTTCAGTAATTCCTTTAATTAAACTCAATTCACTAATTAAAATTTTTTGTGCGTTGTCTAACATTTGCTTTTCACTTGTATTAAGTGCCCTTACTTTATTCCTGCGTATTAAGTCACGTACTACTTCAGCGCCTTCTTGGATTTCACCCGTCTTCATTTTTTCCATGTTTTGAGTATATCTTTGCTTCCATGAGAGTGAGTTATCTGATTCGCCGTATTGAAAAATCAGTAGTACATTTTCTAATGTGAGCATATCGGCAATTAGTCGTATGCGTGATTGGATCATTTTTTTCATGGGGATCATTACTTCCATATTACTAATGGGTATTCTTATTACAAAATATTTTTGTTTTTCTCCTAGAATTTCTTTTTCTTCTATGCTTTCAATGACACCTGCTCCATGCATTGGATAAACAATTTTATCGCCAATTTGAAACAAATAATCCACCTCCATATATGGTAACCTTCTTAATTCTATCACATATAAGATGATAAGTAAAATTCAATATAATACCACAAAATAATTACCGGAGTCAATAGATTTAGTTTGATTTTTTGTTTTTTTGATGAAAGAAAATTATTGCTACATACATTCGTAGAAACACTGGTAAACCTAACGAATTATGAAATTGATATGCGTTATGAAAAACGTAGTACAATCTTAACGACCAACATTAACTTTAAAGCCTGGGATGAAGTTTTCCAGGATACGAAATTATTACACCACGCCACTGCCGTTAGCATTGTGGGACAATCATATCGAATTAAGGATCATTTTAGCAAAGAGAAAGAATAATTTTGTACATTCTTAAACAAGCGAAAGTGTACATGTTTAGGTTGATATTTACAGGATAAAATTTACAATTTAAAAAGGAGGACAAGAGGGGAGGAACTGACGATAGTTATTAAAAAAATGTATGAAAGCTATAATCTTTTCTAATAATGACAGGAAGTTATTTAATAAAGAAGGAGAATGAATCTGTTTTTAAAAATCAGGAATATATAAATATTAAAAATAGATTGATTTATATTCTATATCTGTACATTTTCGTGGTAGTCGTAGTAAAAATAGAAACTTAAATATGAGGTTCGTATATTAAGAAAGCCTGCTAGAAATTTGTTTTTTTGTATGGTTTAAAATCAGGGGGGAAGGCTGCAATTTATATGAGATTATATCAGTCAAAGCGTTTCGTTTGATAAATAAACACAAGGGAACAGGGGGAATGGAGATGGGATCTTGGATTCGCTTTTCCTTAAAAAATGTAGGTGTTGTTTTTCTTGCAATGATTTTTATCGTTGTTGGGGGTATATACTCTATTAAAACGATGAAAATGGAGCAGATGCCAAATGTTGATATTCCATATATAGTCACACAGGTTCCTTATATGGGGGCCACACTAGATCAAGGGTTAGAAGATATAGGGAAACCGTTAGAAACTGCACTCTCTAATATTCAAAAACTCGATAATTTATATATTGAATCCCACAGCAACAGCGTAGTTGCTATTTTAGGATTTGACATGGATCGGAAAATGGATGAGGCAGAGAAAGATGTAACAAGTGCCGTTGCGTCTCTAAAATTACCGGATGGGGCAGGGAAACCTGTCATTATAAAAGATAGTCCTTCACAGATGCCAGTACTTACTTTTGCCCTTTCTTCAGACAATGCTAAGCAAGCTGATATTTCGCAATATGTGAACGAACGAATTAAAACGGCTTTGTCTACTGTTGAAAATATAGGTAAGGTGGATGTTTCCGGTGAAACGGAAAAACAGTTATCTATTAAACTTGATGCTGAAAAAATGAAAGAAAAAAACATTACTTATGATGTAGTGAAGCAGGCACTTTTAGCCCACAATTTTTCTTTTCCAGCGGGGCAGGTCAATTTAAATGAAAAAACGTTAAATGTTCAAGCAGACTTCAAACTGAAATCACTTATTGACGTGAAAAATGTGGAAATGATGGTGCCAGGTCCTACAGAAGTACGAACTGTAAAACTATCAGATGTGGCAAATGTGGAGTATGGAAGTAAGACAGAAACGATATATACAAGATTGAAGGATACACCTGCTGTTCTTGTATCAGTTAAAGCGCAGCCAGGAGCGAACGCGGTTGAGGTTGTAAAGCAAATTAATCAAAAGTTATCCGATTTACAACTGCCAGATGGATATAAATTGACCAAGCTGTATGATAGTTCGAAACAGGTGGAAAAATCGGTTAACAGCATGCTTAAGGAAGTGTTGCTTGGAACGTTATTTGCTGTCATCGTAACATTTGTATTTTTGCGTAATGTGAGAGCTACGATTGTGGCAGTATTATCGATTCCACTTTCTGTGTTAGCGGCTATGAGTACAATGAAGTATTTACAATACAGTTTGAATATGATGACGCTGGCAGGTATTGCGGTAGCAGTTGGTCGGGTAATTGATGATTCTATCGTAGTGATTGAAAACATTTACCGAAGAACGTTAAATAGTAAACAGCGTGATGAAAGCATGGTTCTTGCGGCTGCTAAGGAAGTTGGCGGTGCAGTTACATCTTCAACAATCACAACAATGGCGGTATTTGGTCCGCTTTCGTTCGTACCAGGAATTATTGGGAAGTTCTTCGCACCTTTTGGAATTACAGTTATTGTGGCACTTGCATTCTCGTTACTTGTTTCATTAACAGTTGTACCACTTCTTGCTAAATTGTTCTTATTGCGTTTGAAACATAAGGAACCACAAGAAACAATGTTACAGAGAACATACCAACGTATGCTGAGCTGGGCGATGCATAAAAAGGTGATAACGCTTATTTTGGCTTTCGTTGTATTTTCTTCATCTTTAGTACTTGTGCCGATGATTCCAAAAAACTTTCTACCTGAAGAAAAGGCGGTCTCATACAATTTAACAACAGACTTGCCTGTTGGAACTTCACTTGACAAAGCGAACAGTGTGGCGAAGGATATGGAAAGTATTCTTAGTAAACAAGTGAGTGTAAAAAGTTATCAAACAATCGTTTCAGGAGAAAGGGTTCGTTTATCTATTGACCTGAAGGATAACATGACGAAAGAAGAAGTAACAACTTTTGAAAAAGACGTTAAAGAAAAGATGAAAAATTTGGGGACGGGTATTGAAACAGCTTTGACACCAATCGGTATAACAGGAGGAGGACAATTTGCTCTTATCGTGGAAGGTGGAAATGCTAGGGATTTAGAAAATGCTAGTAATAAAATTGTAGAGAAGATAAAGGATATAAAAGGTTTGTCCAATGTGAAAACAAACTTATCCGCAGTAAAACCACAACTTAATTTAGCAATTAATGAAGAAAAAGCTGCTGAGAAAGGTCTGAATCCGATGATGATTGCCACTTTTGTAAGGGGAATTATCTCTGGTGAAAATATTACAGCAGTACAGTTAGATGGAAAAACGACTTCTGTGAATGTAGGCTTAAAAAGCGATAATCTTACGTCTATTGAAAGTATTACAAGTCAAAAGATTACGAGTCCCCTTGGTCAGCAGGTAAAGTTATCAGATGTAGCAACACTTTCTGAAGAGTCTGGACCGACTGCGTTGTACCGTTTGAATCAACAAGAGCATGTACAAGTAAGCGCAAGATTTACGACAGATAACGTTTCTGGTGCTCAAGCAGAGGTAGACAAACGTTTAAAGGATCTAGATTTACCAAAAGGAGTAAAATACCGATCGGAAGGACAGTCACAAGCTATGAATGAAGGCTTTCAAAATATGATTGTTGCTATGGGAATCGCGGTTGTTCTTGTCTTCATGGTTATGCTAGTGACATTTGGAAATGTAATTGCTCCATTTGCGATCTTATTTTCCCTACCATTCCTTTTTACAGGTGGTTTACTTGGATTATATATGACTAACGAACCTTTAGGTATGCCTGCGCTTGTTGGGTTCCTCATGTTGATTGGAATTGTCGTTACGAATGCCATCGTGTTGATGGATCGCGTTATGCAAAATGAAAAGCAAGGAATGACTATAAAGGAAGCTGTATTAGAAGCAGGGGCAACGAGGCTCCGTCCGATTTTAATGACGGCCCTTGCTACAATTGGAGCACTCATGCCGTTAGCGCTGTCTACTGATGGAGGACTCATCTCTCGATCCCTTGCCATTGTGGTTATTTCTGGTTTATTAACATCTACGCTTTTAACGTTAATTATTGTACCGACTGCTTATTATGTGATGGATATGATAAAGCGGAAATTCACAAAGAAAAAGGCGGTTTTGGAAGTAGAAGAGACAGCGTAAAGAAATAAGGGAATGGAAAACTTTTTTCGATTCCCTTCCCTTTGTTGAAAAAAGATTATGTCAAAGAAAATGCCAATTTTTTTTGGCATTTTTTGATTTCTATTCGTTTTCTTATAGTTATAAAGATCTCTGTTAACTCGTTCATACGAAATTCGTAATATTATTACCATGGATGTTTTCGTGTACTATATACATGTTGATTTATCACCATGTAATTCGCTGCTATGCAGAATACAATATGATCTGCAGTCGCCTACTCTTTTTGTTTTAAACTTTGCATGTGGACGAGACTATCTGACCGTTTCGGTGCACGGCCAGATAGTCTCGTCCATCCTAAAAAAGAGTTTTTTTATTTGTATTTATATAATTTAAAAACAAAATGAGTGTATAATAGATTGAAATTCTCGTCAGTAAGAAGTTTACTACCTAGTGAGTGTAGGACGAATAGTTGGAAAAATGTATGAAAGAGGTTTTCATAATATGGTGAAATGGAGTTATTTTGTTTTTATTAATATTTTTGCTTTTATAATGATGGGACTAGATAAAAGGAAAGCAAAAAAGAAGCAGTGGCGTACACCAGAGAGTACGTTATTTTTAATTGCAGCAGCAGGGGGAGGAATTGGAGCTTGGATTGGAATGTATATTTTTCATCATAAGACACATAAAAATAAATTTGTAATTGGTATTCCATTTCTTGCCGCTGCAGGTGTATATGTCTTTTGGATATTATAAAGAGTTTATCCCGCATTAACGCGCAGTAAGACCCCCACCTCAAGATTGAGAGAGAAGCATTGTCCAGCTCTAGCGGCTAGAATCTCCGGTCGTTTCGCCCCCTCGGACGAGGCAAAAAGCGCCTCTCTGTCGCGGGCTCCAACGTCCTGCGATTCTGGGCGAGCCGCTTCCGCTTTTCTAAA
>NZ_JBALLY010000171.1:5474-14475 GCF_036963045.1 Bacillus sp. JJ864
AAAAGCCCGATTGGTTCAACTAACCATCAGTGGGGAGGGAAAAAACCCCCACTGATAGAAGTTTCACTTTATATGAAAAAGTTATGTAGCAGAAAATTGTAAAGTGATAAAAGGACATTTTATAATGAAGAAAAAAGAAAAGAGGAGAGTCAAATGGAAGCGCAAAAAAAAGGGATGATATATGCGATAAGTGCATATATGATGTGGGGGATTCTACCGCTTTATTGGAAATTGGTAGACAAAGTTCCGGCAGAAGAAATTTTAGCTCATCGCATCGTTTGGGCATTTGTTTTTATGTTATTCGTTTTATTCATTTCTAAACGTTTTGGCCAATTTACGAATGAGTTTGTACAACTGTTTAAACGTCCTAAATTATTCATGTCATTAACTATTGCTTCTATATTAATTAGCGGGAACTGGTTTGTGTACATATGGGCAGTTAATCATAACCATGTCATCGAAGCAAGTCTAGGCTATTATATTAATCCGCTTGTTAGTATTTTACTTGGCACGCTTGTTTTAAAAGAAAAACTCAACTTTTGGCAATACATTGCTGTAGGGTTAGCCGCATTTGGAGTTGCAATTTTAACGGTTCGTTATGGATCGATTCCGTGGATTGCAATTTCGTTAGCATGTACGTTTGGGTTATATGGTTTATCAAAGAAATTATTGGATTATGATTCAATGATTGGGCTGACAATGGAAACGATGCTAGTAACACCGATAGCTCTCGTATATTTAGGAATGCTTGGTGCTGAGGGGATTAGTTCATTTGGGACAGTGTCGATTACATCGACATTACTTCTAGCGGGAGCGGGTATTGTTACTGCACTGCCGCTTTTATATTTTGCAAAAGGTACAAAGCTTATTCCATTATCAATGGTCGGATTTTTACAATATATTGCACCGACAATTAGCCTTGTATTAGGAATTTTCGTCTTTCATGAACATTTTACTACTGCACACATGACGGCATTTTTCTTTATTTGGATTGCGTTATTTATCTTTTCGATAGCAAAAACGAAATTTATGTTAAATAAGCAGCCGAAATTTATAAAAAATAAATCTGCAAAAGTTTCGTAAACGGCATAGTATTATATATGCTGTTTTCTTTATAATGAAAGTAAGGATATTCCATTATAAGCGATGAGGTGCGAATTATGGAAACAATTTTACATAACAACCCATTAATGTCTGCAGTGATTGCATGGTTTTTAGCACAACTTGCAAAAGTTATCATCACCTTAGTAAAAAAGAGAGAATTTGATTTTGCGCAGTTTTTTGCTTCTGGTGGAATGCCGAGTTCTCATTCTTCCACCGTGACAGCATTAGCAATCGCAATTGGAATTGAAGAAGGATTTTCGAGCTCTATATTTGCTATTGCGACGATTTTTGCGATTATTGTCATGTATGATGCATCCGGCGTGAGACTTGCTGTCAGTAAACAAGCGAAAATTTTAAATGATTTTTTTCATGGAAGACAAATGGAGTATAAAAAATTGAATGAACTTGTTGGGCATACGCCATATCAAGTCATAGTCGGGGCAATTTTAGGAATTGTTGTTGCGATTTGTTATTGTTCGTAAGCAAAGTGAGAAATGAATCTTACTTTGCTTTTTGTTATGCGCATATTTACGTATTTGTTTGAATATCGTATATGGATTCAGTACAGAAGGGGGGATATCTATGCTATTGCATGACAAAGTAAAATACGAAATGGAACGACAGGTTACAGCGTTACGTACGATGCAGCAAAGGGATGGTACATGGCGCTTTTGTTTTGAAGGAGCCCCCCTTACGGATTGCACAATGATTTTCTTGTTACGTATGTTAAAAAAAGAAAAAGAAATAGAGCCGTTTATAGCAAGGCTTACTTCTTTACAAGCGAATGAAGGAACGTGGAAGTTGTATGAAGATGAGCCAAATGGAAACCTTTCAGCTACTATTCAAATTTATGCTGCATTGCTAGCTTCTTTGCAATATAAGAAAGAAGACAGAATAATGCGCCGGGCAGAACAATTTATTATCGAACAAGGTGGAATTGCAAATGCTCATTTTATGACAAAGTTTTTATTAGCGCTTCATGGACAATACAATTATCCCACATTGTTTCATTTTCCGATGCCTTTTTTCTTTTTACCGGATCATTCTCCGTTTAGTATGTATGAGGTGAGTAATACTGCTCGTATCCATTTCGTGCCTACGATTATTTGTTTAAATAAGAAATTTATAGTAGATGAAATAGATATTCCTAATTTGAATCATATAGTAGGTGCAAATAAATCAAATTGGTTTCATCCTAAACGCTCTTCAGTTTGGCAAACCATATTATCTGAAGGAAAAAAGCTAATTTCGTATCCATATACACTTCACCATAAAGGATATAAAGCAGCGGAACGTTTTATGCTAGAACGAATAGAAGGAAATGGAACACTTTACACTTATGCAAGCGCTACTTTTTATATGATTTATGCCCTCCTTGCCCTCGGTCATTCTATACATTCTCCTATTATTGAGAAAGCTGTATCAGGGTTACAGTCGTACATATGGAACACAAAGAATGGTGCCCACTTACAAAACTCACCTTCAACAGTGTGGGATACTGCTCTTTTAAGTTACGCTTTGCAAGAAGCAAATGTGTCAGAAGATGATGCGATGATTGAACGAGCAAATCGCTTTTTATTAAAGAAGCAGCATACTTCTTATGGGGATTGGCATGTTCATGCACCTTCTTTATCTCCTGGCGGCTGGGGGTTTACTGATACGAATACTATTGTGCCAGATTGTGATGATACAACAGCAGCATTGCGTTCACTTACTGCAATCACCAAGAAAGATAAGAAAGTAAAACGAGCTTGGGATAAAGGGATGCATTGGATTCTTGGAATGCAAAACAAAGATGGGGGCTGGGGGGCATTTGAGAAGAATGTTGATAAGAATATGTTTCTGCATCTTCCGCTCGATAATGCAGAAGATATGATTCTCGATCCGTCTACAGCAGATATAACAGGGAGGGTACTCGAATTTTTTGGAACGCATGCACCGAATGAAATAAACAGGTATGATTTACAACGGGCAGTGCAGTGGCTTCTACGCAATCAAGAACAAAATGGTTCTTGGTATGGGAAATGGGGAGTTTGCTACATATATGGTACATGGGCTGCTGTAACAGGCCTGCGGGCAAACGGTTTGCCAAAGAATCACTCAGCAATAGACAAAGCAGTGCGTTGGTTAGAAGTGATTCAACATCGCGATGGCGGCTGGGGAGAATCGTGCAGAAGCAGCAAGGAGAAACGATTTATTTCCACGTCTTTTAGTACACCTTCTCAAACTGCATGGGCTCTAGATGCACTCATTGCTGTGCATGATACAGAGACAGCGTGTATTCAAAACGGAATCAATTATTTGTTAGAGCATTCTTTTCACAATATTGAATATCCAACTGGAACAGGACTTCCGGGAGAGTTTTATATTCGCTACCATAGTTATCATCATTTATTTCCTTTATTAACATTCGCGCATTATGTGGAAAAATACAAAAAATAAACCGAGAACATTTCCTCGGTTTATTTTTTGTTGCTTTGTTGATGTTTTTGACGTGCATCTGCAGCATCTGCACGCGCTTGTGCTTCTAAGTCGTCCTGATCAGCAAGCTCCCTAGAAAATTCAACATCAATACTGTCAGATACTTTGTTTTGCTGTACATTCTTTTTCTTCATCTCACACAATCTCCTTGTGTTATGTTAAGTTGCAATTATAGTGTGACACAAATAGACTTTTTTATACAAAAAGGAAAATGACATACATAAGACGAAATATATAGAAAATATATTGGAAAGTGGGGAAGAAGAATGAACTTTTTAGAGGGAAAAACAGCTGTTGTCACTGGTGCGGCGCAAGGAATTGGAAAAGAAATTGCCCGTGTATTTGGCTCTTTAGGAGCGAAAGTATTGCTAAGTGATATGAATCAAGAAGTCCTAAATAGTGCAACAACCCAATTGTTACAGGAAGGATATGATGTCAGGGCGTATGTTTGTGATGTAAGCAGTCATACAGATGCAAGATCGCTAATTGAGTATGCCATTCAAACATACGGTGCATTGCATATTTTAGTAAATAATGCAGGGATTACACGAGATGCAATGCTGCATAAAATGGAGAAAACAGCGTGGGAACAAGTACTACAGGTAAATGTAACAGGGGTATTTAACTGTATGCAACCAGCACTTTTACATATGCGTAAGCAACAATATGGCCGCATTATCAATATTTCTTCGATTAGTTGGCAAGGGAATATCGGCCAAGCGAATTACGCTGCGGCGAAAGCAGGGGTAATTGGACTAACAAAAACAGCATCAAAAGAAGCAGCTGGATTTGGTGTTACATGTAATGCAATTTGTCCGGGATTTATGGAGACTGATATGACGAAATCTATACCAGACAAAGTAAAGGGAAAGATGATTGCTGCCATTCCAGCAGGGCGAATCGGAATGCCGCAAGATATTGCGCATGCAGCTGCCTTTCTAGCATCAGACTTTGCTTCATATATTACTGGAGAAGTGTTAAATGTAAGCGGGGGATTACAAGTATAAATTAAATTTTCAATATGTGAGCGGTTAATAGAGAACGCTCACTAATCTTACTAAACTAGAAGAAAGGTCTTGCCAATTGGCAAGACCTTTCTTCTAGTTTAAGTTGATCCAAACGCTCTTTACTTCTGTATAGTTATTTAACGCATAAGAACCCATTTCGCGTCCAAGACCTGATTGTTTATATCCTCCAAACGGAGACGCTGCATCAAAGACGTTATAACAGTTTACCCATACCGTTCCAGCTCGTAATTTATTTGCAACATAATGCGCATTTTTTATGTTTTCAGTCCACAAGCCAGCTGCTAATCCATATGCTGATTTATTAGCACGTTCAATCACTTCATCAATGTCATCGAAGGGCATTGCAGCAACGACAGGACCGAAAATTTCTTCTTTTGCAATCGTCATTTCATCTTGTACAGCTGCGAAAATTGTTGGAGAAACGTAATAACCATTTTCGAAAGGTTTTGTTCCACCAACTAATATTTCTGCGCCTTCATTTTTTCCTTTTTCAATATAGCCCATAACTCGATTTTGTTGTTCTTCTGACACAAGTGGACCAATGGTAGTTTGTGGATCTAATCCAGCACCTTGTGTTAAGCTTTTTGAATATAAAGCAAGATCTGCTACAACATTATCATACATTTTCTTTGGAATGAATAGGCGAGACCCGGCGCAGCATACTTGTCCTTGATTAAACATAACGCCTGAAAGTGCAGCTGGAATGGCCCGAGATAAATCAGCATCAGGTAATATAATGTTTGGCGATTTACCCCCAAGCTCTAATGTCACGCGTTTTAAAGATTGAGAGGCTTCTTTCATAATGTGTTTTCCAACTTCAGTTGAGCCTGTGAAAGCAATTTTATCGACAAGAGGGTGACTGACAAGGGCTTGACCAGCTGTTTCTCCGTATCCAGGTACAATGTTAATAACACCTTTTGGAAATCCAACTTCTTCAATTAGTTCAGCTAAATATAGTGCAGAAAGAGGAGTTTGCTCGGCAGGTTTTAGTACGACAGTACATCCAGTTGCTAGTGCTGCTCCCAGTTTCCACATCGCCATTAAAAGCGGGAAGTTCCATGGAATAATTTGACCAACAACACCAACTGGTTCATGGCGTGTATAATTTAAAAAATCTCCTGAAACAGGAATTGTTTGACCAACTAATTTTGTTGCCCAGCCAGCATAATAACGCATATGTTCAATTGCAAGAGGGATATCTGCAGTTGTTGTTTCTTGAATTGGTTTTCCGTTATCTAATGTTTCAAGTTGTGCAAGTTCGTCTTTATGTTTTTCCATTAAATCAGCAAGCTTGTACATGAGACGGCTGCGATCAGCGCCGCTCATACGTGACCATGGACCTTCATCAAATGCCAGGCGTGCTGCCATGACAGCTTTATGAATATCTTCACGACTGCCTTCATATACAACGGCTAATGTATCGCCAGTTGCTGGATTTGGTGTTTTAAATGTTTTTCCTGAAGCGCTTTCAATAAAGTCTCCATTTACATATAACTTTTTTGTTCCTTGTAAAAATTTCTCTACTTTTTCATGAAGGTTCACAGCTAGTTGACTCATTGTATAACCCCCTTAAAAATATATAATGTAAACGCAGCAAAATGCTACGTTTATTCCAAATAAAGGCGGAGGTGTAAGATAAACTAGGTGAATGACATCTAATTTCAATCGTAACTTAAAGAATCAGAAATTTCAATCTTTAATTCTGTTATAATTGTTAAAAATATGTAAATGCAAATTGAAAAACTGACATAAAACCTCTTTTTTTAGGGGGGGACAAGAACGTCTGGCCGCGCATAGGAGCGATCAGGGCCTATTCCTGCCACATGCCAAGTTTGAAACAAAAGGAGCAGGCTAGTAGCTAGCATGTTGTATTCTGCATAGCTGCAATCTATGTGTTAAAAAATCAAAGTAGATTTATATATGTAATTTTTTATGGAAGCCCAATCTTTTTTTGTGAAAGATGTTCATTTTGTTTTTTTGTAGGAAAAACTATACAAAGAATGTTACAATAATACATCGTGGAAGGAGGGGATAGAAATGAATCGACATCATGAAGATCCGCGTTTTCGCATTGCACATCGTGAAGCATGGATTGGAATTGGACTTGCTGTTATCAACTTTCTGATATGGTACGGTTTTGCATATGGATTAGGTAGTGGTAACCCAAAAGAGTATACATACATATTAGGATTCCCAGCTTGGTTCTTTTATAGTTGTATAGTAGGATTTATTGTAATGGTTTTACTTATTGTCTTTGTTGTTCGTTTCGTCTTTCAAGATGTTTCGTTTGATGAGGAAGAAAAGAGTGAGGAAAGAAAATGAACTGGTATGTAATTATTCCAATGATGTTATCTTTTGTTGTTGTATTTTTAATTGGTGTATATGCATCAAGACGTGTGCAAGCGACCGCACATAACAAATTTTTGCAAGAGTATTTTCTCGGTGGCCGCGAACTTGGTGGATTATTATTAGCAATGACGATGATTGCGACGTACGGAAGTGCAAGTAGCTTTATTGGTGGGCCTGGAATTGCCTATAATACAGGCCTTGGCTGGGTATTGTTGGCGTCTATTCAAGTTGTAACGGGTTACATTGTATTAACTGTACTTGGAAAGAAATTTGCGATTATTGCAAGGAAAATGGAAGCTGTTACGTTAATTGATTACTTGAAAGGAAGATATAATAATAAAGCTGTTGTTATTTTATCGGCATTATGTATTATTATCTTCTTGTTTTCAGCAACTGTTGCGCAGTGGGTTGGCGGCGGAAGATTAATTGAATCATTAACAGGTATGTCATATACAACGTCTTTATTTCTTTTTACGTTTTTTGTACTTGTTTATGTTTTGATTGGTGGCTTTCGTGCTGTTGCGCTTTCAGATACAATACTCGGTCTTATTATGTTAATTGGTACGGCAATTATTTTAATTGGTACAATTGTTGCAGGCGGTGGTGTTTCAAATATCATGCAAGAGCTTGTACAAATTAATCCCAATCTAATTACACCGTTTGGGGCGGATGGTAGCTTGACAAAAGTTTATGTGTCTTCATTTTGGATTTTAATTGGTGTGGGAGTTGTTGGTTTGCCGCAAATTAGCGTACGTGCTATGTCGTATAAAAATTCAAAAGCGATGCATCAAGCTTTAATTATTGGCACTGTTGTTGTTGGTACAATTATGATTGGCATGCATTTAACAGGTGTATTCGCACGTGTCGTTTTACCAGGAGTGGATGTACCGGATAAAGTAATGCCGTTGCTTGCGATGAAAGTATTGCCGCCTTGGCTTGCTGGTATTTTCTTAGCAGCTCCAATGGCAGCTATTATGTCGACGGTGAACTCATTGTTGTTACTTGTGAGTTCTTCCATTATTAAAGATATTTATGTAAATTACATAAACGAAAATGCTGCGGATCAAACTGTAAAAAGGGGAACGCTTTGGATTACAGCGATTGTTGGATTGCTTGTCTATGCTGCAGCGATTAAACCACCTGACTTTTTAATTTGGTTAAATTTATTTTCTTTTGGCGGTTTAGAAGCAGCATTTATTTGGCCGCTTGTACTTGGGCTGTATTGGAGAAAAGGGAATGCTGCCGGGGCACTTGCTTCTATTGTTGTTGGGGTAGGTTCATATATGGGGTTCCATTTGTTTCTCCCTAATCCTTTTGGTGTTCATACGGTCGTATTTCCAGTCTGTTTAGCACTTATTGCTTATATTATAGGAAGCATGTTATTTTCACGTAAGTTGCAATAAACTTGAAATCTCTACATAAAAAGAGAATATCATTAAACGTACTATATTTAGAAGAGGATACTATGTCAAATATGAGAGCATAGTTCCTCTTCTTTTTATATTATCTACTACGTATTTAGTGTTTAGAAAAGTAGTCTATGATGTATAAAATATGAAAGGAACGTATTGAGGTCGATAGGCAAAGCTTGTTCAACTAACAAGTGTCTTAATTGAATGGATTTGTTTAGTATAAGTTGATATTTTAAAATTAAATGTAATATAATATAATAAATATTTTTAATATTTAAAAATATAAGCAAGAGGAGTTGGAAAATGAATTTTAATAAAAAGGTATTTGAAATAATTGATTCTGTAGAAGACTTAGATAATGGATTTGAAGATATATTAAAATTATCTTTGAGATGTAAGTTTTCTGACTGCACTCATACAACTGAGCCTGACTGTGCGGTTGAAAAGGCGATTTCTGAAGGCGTTCTATCAGAGGAAAGTTTTAATAATTTTTATAGATTTAAAAACGAAGCAGAATATGTTTCTGAACAAAAGAATAAAACGAAGGCTATTGATTATATGAAACAATTGAAACTTTTTCAACGGTCTTAGCTAAGCTAATTCATAATTATTTATACTGTAATACAT
>NZ_JBALLY010000172.1:0-9688 GCF_036963045.1 Bacillus sp. JJ864
GTTAATCAACACGCCTGATTTTATATATAAATACAATGAAATTCAAGCATATCCAATAACTCTACCTTATCACTTTAATGCAAATGGAGTAAAATATAATTGTCATTTCTTGTTTTAATCATAATAATAACTTCCAGCAAACTTTGAGAGGAGATACACAATTGCATTTAAATGCTTATTTAAATCAGATAGCTAAAAGATATTCTTCTGGTATTTCTAAAGAACATAGTTATAGAGGGGATTTAGAAAACCTTTTAAGAAATATTGCGCAAGGGGTTGAAATTACTAATGAGCCTGCTAATGTAACCGATTGTGGTAACCCTGATTATGTAATTACTAAAGGAAAAATTCCAATTGGTTATATTGAAGCAAAAGATATTGGAAAAGATTTAAACTCAAAAATATATAAAGAACAATTTGAAAGATATAAGACTGCTTTAGATAACCTTATAATAACTGACTACATTTGGTTTCAATTCTATAGACAAGGAGAGCTAACTCATGAGATTCAAATTGGGGAAATAAAGTCAGGAAAAATAATACCGTTGACTAAAAACTATGATGAATTTTATAACTTAATTCAAGAATTTTGTAATTTTATAGGTCAAACTATAAAATCTCCTAAAAAGCTTGCTGAAATGATGGCCAGTAAAGCAAGATTACTAGAGAATACTCTTGAAAAAGCAATCACATCTGATGAAAAGTCTCAGGAAAATACCTCTTTAAAAGATCAATATGAATCATTTAGGCAAATACTTATTCATGACTTACAACCAAAAGAGTTTGCCGATATTTATGCACAAACTCTTGCGTATGGTATGTTTGCCGCTAGATTACATGATACGAAACTAGATGAATTTACTCGCCAAGAAGCAGCAGAGCTAATTCCAAAGACTAATCCATTTTTACGAAAGTTATTTCAATATGTTGCAGGCTATGATATTGATGAAAGAATAAGAACAACAGTTGACAATTTAGCTGAAGTATTTAGAGCAACCGATGTCTCTGCTATTCTTAATAACTTTGGAGAAAGTACACAAACTACCGATCCAATTATTCATTTTTATGAAACATTTCTTGCAGCTTATGATCCTAAGCTCAGAAAAGCTAGAGGGGTTTACTATACACCTGAACCAGTCGTAAATTTTATTGTTCGAGCTGTTAATGAATTACTAGAAAATGATTTTGGACTGTCAAAAGGATTAGCAGATACTAGTAAAACTAAAATTAAAAGAGAAGTAACAGGGGTTACTATCACAAAAGGTAGAAATAAGGGTAAGGCTATTTTTGAAGAGATAGAAGTTCCAAAAGTACAAATTCTAGATCCCGCTACTGGGACAGGAACTTTTTTATCTGAAGTTATTAAATATATTTACAATAATAATTTCAAATCAATGCAAGGCGCGTGGAGTTCTTATGTAGAGGATCACTTAATCCCTCGTCTCAATGGATTTGAAATACTAATGGCTTCATACTCGATGGCTCACTTGAAACTAGATATGTTATTAACAGAAACTAAATATATACCTAAAAAAGAACAACGTTTTAATATATATCTAACCAACTCCTTAGAAGAACATCATCCAGATACAGGAACCCTTTTTGCAAGTTGGTTAAGTAATGAAGCAAACGAAGCAAACTTTATAAAACGTGATACACCTGTAATGTGTGTTATTGGAAATCCTCCGTACTCAGTAAGTAGCTCAAATAAATCAGCCTGGATTGAAGAGCTTATGTCTGATTATAAAAAAGGGTTAAATGAAAAAAACATTAATCCACTATCAGATGATTATCTGAAATTCATAAGACATGGACAACACTTTATCGACAAAAACGGAGAAGGGATTTTGGCTTTTATTTCTAACAATAGTTTTATAGATGGAATAATTCACAAACAAGTCAGAAGAAGCTTACTAGAAAGCTTTGATAAGATATACATACTTGATTTACACGGTAGTGCAAATAAACAGGAGACTTCCCCAGATGGATCTCCTGACCAGAATGTTTTTGATATCATGCAAGGCGTGAGCATAAATATTTTTATTAAAACAACTAAAGTGTCAAAGAAATTAGCTGATCTATATCATTATGACTTATTTGGTAAAAGAGAACATAAATATAATCTTCTATCAACAGAAAATTTATCTAGTATACCATGGAGTAAATTAAGTCCAAAAAGTCCTGATTATTTTTTCATTCCAAAAAACTATGATGTTGAAAAAGATTATAAGAAAGGAATAAGTGTGGCTGATTTATTCCTTGTTCATACGACAGGCATACAAACTCATAGGGATGGGTTAGTAGTAGATTTTGATAAAGAACCTTTATCGAATAGAATAAAAGATTTTTATGACACAGAATTGAGTAATTCAGAAATTGTTTCTAGATACTCATTAAAAGAAAAAGAAGAGTGGCTAAACTCCAAAAGAAAAGGAATTTTTGAGAAAGAAAAGATAAGAAGAATCGCATACAGACCCTTTGACAACAAATATATATATTATTCTAATGACTTAATTGATAGACCACGTGGAAAAGTAATGAGCCACATTCTCGAAAAAGATAATATTATTGCCCTGTTTCCTCGACAAGCAGTTACTGAAAAATTCGGATATTTCATTTCAAGACATATCACTGACAGAAACTACACTGGTACCGCTGCGCAATATGGAGCTGGGTTAGCTTTTCCATTATATCTATATAATGAAACTACAGACCAACAGGCATTTGGAGAAAACACAAGAATACCAAATTTAAACTCCGAAATATTTAAAAAAATAGAGAAAAAGCTCAAGTTAAAGTTTACTTACGAAAAGGAAGAAACTTTAAATACTTTTGCACCAATTGACATTTTAGATTATATTTATGCTTATATTAATTCTAAAAATTATTGTGAGAAATACATCGAATTCTTAAAGATAGATTTCCCAAGAGTGCCCCATCCAAAGAATAAAAAATTCTTTTGGGATATGGTGAAATTAGGTAGTTCCTTACGTGAATTACACCTCATGGAAACAACAAAAATTGAAGAACTTATTACCCGTTATCCAAACGATGGTAATAATCAAATCATAAGAAAAATTGTAAAGAATGACTGGGAAATTATTGATCAAGAGAAACAATTAGGCCGTATTTGGATAAATGAAGACCAATACTTCGAGAATATTCCTATAATAGCCTGGGAGTTTACTATTGGAGGGTACCAGCCAGCACAAAAGTGGCTTAAAGATCGTATAGGTAGAGAGTTAACTTTTGAAGATATATTATACTACCAAAAAATTATAGTTGCTCTTACTGAATCTGATAAAATCATCAGAGAGATAGATAAAACTGTCAAGTAAAAAGATAAACTTGATATTAAAATTTTATTAATTTTTATTTACTAAATGGGACAGTTGTTTAAACAACTGTCTCTTATTATTATAATAAGTCGTTCAGGACAATTTTCAGAATTTGTTTAGGTTTATATTGCGGTTGAGGTTTGATGATATTGTAGGGGGTGATTAGAGTAATAGCTGTTTTAGATGTGTATACTCATCATTCAAGATATCGACTAATTGATTCTACTATTATACTAAAAATATTGGGGGATTCTCTAAACTAAAAGGCATGAAGCGATACAGTATCCGAACTCATGCCTAACGATTTTGAACTACTTCATTTCACCGTTGCTGTTTTCTTTCAAAATATGTATGAAGGCGGTACTCACAAATTTCCTTTGTCCATCTAAATAAAAGATCCTCATCTTCTTTTCGAACATCCATGTTTAAAGAAAAAGAAGTTTCATCAAATAATAATAATCCTTTTGAACTACCACTCCACTTTGTCATTGGCATTGTAGCAATTAATTTACTAACTTTTTCTTCATCATATTCCCACATACGCTGCGCTTGCTCATCACTAAAATCAATACGCTTGCGATATTCTTTTTCCATTAAGAAATGATGGGAAAACGGTGCCACTTCTTGCGGCGAAATTGGATGGTACCACTTCTCTTTCCCTCGTTGTAACATCGCTAACAGCAACAGCATTTTATAACTTTTTGCCATCCCTGTTTTTTCTACTTCTTGCAGCTATGATTCATATCGTATAAAAACCTCTTTTTCTAGCTCTGTTAGCTCACCACTCCAAGTTAGAAATCCTACGTATGATTTAAACTCTTGACGGTACTCTTTACTCTATTCTGTACCAAGCTTGTGTAATTCTAGATACGTTGGTCTACGCCCTAATTCCATTTTTACGGTTTGATAGCTATGCAGCAGTTTCTCTTTTCGTGGCATTCTTTTTTCATCAACTCATCTAATAGCTGTTTTGCCTCTAACTCAAACTCTACTACTCAACCATCTGGAAATATGTTTTCTGAACCGCCGCCCTTAGTCGTACCTCCATCAACACGAAGCATTTGTATTTTTACATCTGCATTTCTGTAATTGGCAATTGAATCGATAACAACACAGTACTCTTTTTTCTCACGCAATCGTAACCCACGACCAATTCGCTGCGTGAAGATTGTTAATGATTCTGTTGGACGAACGAATAAGAGCGTATCCACAGAAGGAATATCAACACCTTCATTAAATAAATCAACCGTAAAGATCGCATCAAATTTTCCATTATCTAATAAAGTAATTGCATCTTCTCTTGATACGTCTTTCGTTCCAGAATGAAGAGAAATTGTTTGATAGTCATTACGATTAAAATATGTTGATAAGAAATCAGCCTGACGAATACTAGAACAGAACACAATAGTTCTCGTTTTCTTGTACTTCTTCCATGCTTCTAAAATATTGTCAGCTAACTCTTCTTTTAGCTGCACTTGCGCTAACTCTTCACTATCATACTTATTCCCAAGCCAGCGCACATCTGAATAGTCTGTATCATCATATACGCCGTAATAATGAAATGGAGACAACCAACCGCGTTGGATCGCTTCCATCTTCGTAGGTAAGGTAAGCTATGCTTTTCATGCTCCTACATATACTATTAAAAATCTGAATACTTGTATATATTACCGATCAAAAAGTCGATAGGTATATGAGTTAAAAAAGCTTGAGTTTAATTATTATAAGAGGTATAAGTTGGAGGAACAGAGGGAGATGATTGAAAGTACAACCTCTATTTTGACAAGGGGATGTCGCTGATTCGAACACAATCGGGACCATAATGAAATCCATTGATATTCAAGGAGGAAGTTCTTATGTATAGCACTAACTAAATGAAATGGTATTTTTGGTCAAAAATAGGGCAGGAAAATCTATATTCCTATTATTTATAGAAATAAAACCGTCCTTGCAGACGGTTTTATTTTATGCTTATACATTTACTTCCTCTAACTCCATTTTCATGTCATTTAATACGTTTTCTTTCAAATAAAGAAACGCAGCTTGCTCTTCTTTAGTCATACCACGAAAATCATATATTCCATCTAGCAATAACCAACTTGCATCACCTATGATATTCCGATATCGCTTCCGTTCTATCTCGTTAGGTATCATCGTAAGTATTTCCTGCGTTCTAACGATTGAGAACCTACGCTTTGCACCATCGATGAAATATACCGAAATGTCATCAATTGCTTTATTAATTTCGAAATAATATGTATTATGTCCACATTTTACTTCTGCGATATGTCGTATTAACTTCTTCTCTTCTAATACAGATACATTGTACCTCACCAATTACTTCACTCCTTTACTGTAATTCCTCCATCCATTGTATGTAAAATTTTAGCACTTTAAAGTTAACGAAGTGTAAATATAGTATAAATTTTCCATTAATAATAATTAAATTTTCTCTCTCTGTTAATATTTGTATTAAAATATGCTTATATAACTATATAGTATATAATTATTTATGCACATATTTTACAAAAAGGGGGAACTACTTTGTCTAGAGCTACAGATTTATTCGAACAAAGAATTGCAGATTGTGCCACTCTTGAAACAAAACTTCCAACTCACTTACCTGATTGGATGACTGAATTAGGTATTGTACCTAATTCAAATATTATTTCATCAAATAGAATTGGTTCTGAAGATAGAAATAATAAAACAGATGTGCTTATTCAATTAAGTGATTCAGTTAATTTGAAAGTTTCCGCCAAACTGTCTTCAGCTGATTACTTCGGAAATTGGTACGGTCACTTAAGATTTTTGGAAGAATTCGGAGAAGAGAAATTTGATAGATTAAGCCATACTATTACTGAATGGGCAAATTGGTGGATTACACAGCCAAATGCTGCTCCATTTGTTGGTGTTAGTATTTGTTTTGGTAGAAGAAGTGGTAATACAGCCATTCCGTTTTTAGATATTTTTACCCCAGAAGATGTTATTTCTGTAGTTAGAGGATATGGTGAAGAAACAGATGCTACCGCTAACTGTATGTATATTAGTAACACACCACCAAACTCTATTGATGATTTAGTACATAACTTACGCCCTATTAATCATGAAACAATTTCCCAAGCTGTAGGGGAATTTATGATTGCTTGTAGACCTATTAACCCAATGACAGAAGGTACAAATAGAGGAAAAAATGTATATACAGCATTTAAACCTTTGCATCCTCTTAACTCATTAACTACTATTACATCTGCACAAGAATTATCCAAACTAGGTGAGTTTATTCCTGTTGAACCAAATAGGTTAAATCATAACCATATTCTAAACACCTTACAAAGTGATTTTAATATTGTTATTCCTAGAAAACAATCTAGTCAATGAAAAAAACTAAAAATTCAGATAAAATCTCCTCATAAATGAAATGAAGCGAGGAGATTTTTTATGTATGTTACATATTCCATGAAACAAGTTGAAGAGAATCGAAGGTACTATGAAATGATGTATGATGCTTCGCATCATTTAGTAAAGATAGATCAAGTAATGGATTGGGATTTTGTGACAAGACAGTTAGAAGCGTTCTACCCACATCGTATCGGTCGCCCAACGAAAGATCCAATTATGTTAGTAAAAATATTATTGATTCAATATTTAGAGGGCTTTCGCTCGGTTCGTTTTACATGTAATCAAGTAAAACAGAATGCGACATATCGTTGGTTTTTAGGCATTTCTCCAACAGAAAAAATTCCAGATCACTCAACCATCTCTAAGTTTCTTTCGCACCGTTTACGAAATACAATATTTTGGGAAGAGCTTTTTCAGCATTGTCTTCGTTTGATTCATCAAAAAGGGTTTATTGCGAACGAAACATGGGTGGCGGATGAAGCTGAATTAAAAGCGAATGCAAATAAACGTATCCGTGAGACCTTGATAGAAAAGAAAGTAATAGAAGAAAAAGATAAAGATTTAGCGACGATTAACGATCACCGCTTGCGTCGTGGAAAAAAACCGCTTCCAGCAAAACCGTCAAAAACAGAAGAAAAACAGACGAATATTAGTCCAGTAGATCCTGACGCACGTTTATCCGTCAAACACGATAAACGCGGCCGATTTGCGTATTTTGAACACCGAGTAGTCGATTCGCTTCATAATTTTATTATTGCCACAGATATCACCGCTGCGAATGTTCCGGGACATCGCAAGTTGATTGAACAAATTGAATGGTTAAAACAACTATTTGGAAAGTATGCGGGAGAAATTGCCCTTGATTCAGAGTACTATAACGCCTCCCTCGCACACAGATTGTTTCAACGTCACTTCTTTGTCTACATATCTTATCGTCGATTCACGACAAAAGAACATCCGCAGTGTCGTCGCTACCACTTTAAACAAGTAAACGAGGATCTCTATGCCTGTCCTTGTGGTGTACCATTTTATTATAAAACGACAAATCGTCAAGGATATCATGAATTCAAACCACCTAAAGGAAGCTGCCAATTCTGTCCCTTTGCGAAAAAAGAAAACGAAGACCGTGTGTTACGAATTTCGATTCATCAAGACATTTACGATCAATTAAGAGAACAACGTTTGTCGATGAGAGGGAAAATTCTCCGTTCTGTTCGTCCATCTACGGTGGAACTGAGTTTCGCACATAGTAAAGAACTCCACGATTTGCGCTATGCGCGATACCGTGGAGTTCAAAAAGTTAAAACACAAGTTTTGATGACGGCCATCATACAAAACTTAAAAAAGTGGACCAAACTTCGCTCACTTAAGCGAGTTGGTTTACACCTAACACATCAAATTATAGAAGAACCCACTTTATAAAACAAATAAAAATCAAAAAATGCCAAAAAAATTTGGCATTTTCTTTGACATAATCTTTTTTCAACAAAGTGTAAATAAAAACTAGCATTAGCTAGTTTCAGGCTGTCGACAAAGTCGGCAGCCGTTTTTATCATTATTATTGGATTCTATATTTAGTTTCTTTAACTTTAATTAAAACCCATATTTTGTGGTGGAGAAGAGAGAATCTCTATTTCTTCAACTACCTCTTATAAAGAAAAGGAGTTTGTCTACACTCTGAAACTAGCATTAGCTAGTTTTTATTTATCTCTTACTCTCTTTCAAAGTTTGATTTAAGCCACGTTAAAACTTCTTCTTTATTTTTATACCCTACACGCTTTAATATTAAAACAATTTCAATAGCAGAAATGACTACTACCGGATGCTCATCATCAATAATTTCTTTATACGTTTGCATACCTACATAGGACGTTGTAACTAAAATGCCAAATTGCCTATGACGTAATCTTGATATTAGACGGGATGTATCTTTAACACCTACACCATTATTTATCTCATATCGCTTAGCTTCTAAAGAAAAATCAACTAAAATTGAGCTTGATTCAACACCAACTCGATATTTACCAACTATATCTCTTCCACCATCTCGTGTTTTCTTTGTAACGTCATAGCCAATTATATTTGAATCCATTAATTGTGCTATTTTACCAGCACACGGTTCAAAAGCTTGCCCTGTTTTAAAATAGCCGTATATTGTATCTATAATCTCTAAATCTCTTTTAGAATTAGGTAATTGCTCTTGTTTATTTCTATATTTCTTAGACTTTTTTGCCTTAAGTGGTGTATAGCAACCTTTCAATATCCAATCTTTCCATGCTTTTGGTGCATGCTTACTTTCTATCCCTTTATCAATTAATAAATCATGAATCCATTTTCTTTCTACTTCACTTACATCTAGAATTGTAAATGTTGATTTGTAATTTTGGAATCTGCAACCATTTTTTATGCTCCACATCGCTATCAAATCCTCATTAGAGCACATACCCTCATATCCTGGCACGGCAATTCCTCTGAATCTTACATCTCTACCTTTTTCTTTAGAAAAGACAAAAAATGGTGGTATTTCACTTCTGTCACCACTATGTAGACGATTAAAACACTCCCTTAAAATAATATTTCCCATTTTATTATTTCTTTCATCATGGAGGGTTCTTCCCGGTTTTTTATTATCCCCATAATAAATAAACTTACCGCTCTCAATATCAATTTCATCTACCCAATCAACATCTTCTCCAGTTGTAAATAATACAACATATTTCAAATCAAATTCCTTTTTGTTTCCCCTCGCTCTAAATCCCCCTGAATTCTCTACATACATTAATTTACTTAATACCTCATCGGATATATTTCCATTTTTACCACTTAAATACATTTCGTCCAATATTAAATTTACTTTATCTAAATTAGCAAATGAAACAGCCATAAAAACATCCTTTACTAAAAGTCTTTACTACTATTTTAACTTTTAAAACGAAAAAAGACTATAT
>NZ_JBALLY010000173.1:0-6327 GCF_036963045.1 Bacillus sp. JJ864
TATCTTGACGTAGTATCAACCGTGATGATACGAGGTTTTGAGACATGAAAAGACCGCAAAGCTTTCTTGAAGAATCGCTTTGCAGCCTTATGATTTCTAGATTTGCTCAAATAAAAGTCAATCGTGTTTCCTTCTGAATCAACGGCACGATATAAATACGTCCATTGCCCTTTTACTTTAATATAGGTTTCATAGACTCTCCATGAGTCATTTGTTGATGTAAGGTGATATCATACTTTCTCTTCTAATTGAACCTAGCGCATAATCGTTGTGTGAACAATGGATAATCCACTTTCCTCCAGCATTTCCACCAAATCACGAAAGCTTAAGTTGTACCGTAGGTACCAACGTACAGTTAACAAGATGATGTCCGGTTGATAATGTTTCCACTTAAATATATTCTCCTTTTCCATACTGATCACGTACCTTTTATAGAGTAGTACTATCAGTATGTCCAAGTTTGATAGACCATTTTCGTATACTTCAACGTTTTTGCACCAGAACCTATTAATGAGTCGTTAAGCTTTTTGATCCATATAAATTTAAATAATCTTGAATTTTAGAAAGATGAACATAGGTTTTACCATGCTCTTTTTCCATATAACTCATTACATCAGAGATTTTAGCTACTGCATATATTTCTACACCATAATTTTTTGATGCCTCTTCTAAGGCCGACAGTTGAGAATCCAACGCTTTTTCTTCTCTATCAAGAGCAACAAGAAATGCGGATAATTCTCCACCTTCTCTCTCGATAATTTCTTTTGTTTCTTTAATTGTTCTGCCCGATGTAATAACATCGTCTACTGCAAGTACTTTTCTTCCTTTTAAAGATGTCCCAACAATATTTCCACCTTCACCATGGTCTTTTGCCTCTTTACGATTAAACGTATAATTAACTCGTAAGCCATGTTTATAGAATAAAGCCATAGATGCAGATAGGGAGATTGGGATTCCTTTATATGCAGGGCCGAAAATAACATCAAATTCGATGTTATTTTCTATAATACTAGAGGCATAGGCTTCTCCTAATTTAGCTAATTTAACTGAATCATCAAATGAACCAAAATTGAAGAAATAGGGACTATTACGTCCTGATTTTAATTTAAAATTACCAAATTTAAGAATTTCCTCCTCGAAAATGAACTGTATAAATTGATTCTTATTAGTATTCATTTCACTATTTACCCCCTTTTATCAATAGAAGATACACTTATATATTTATGATAATTGGAATCTCGTTTCTGTTTCTTTTTATAATTTATATACCAAAGCAGCAAAATTAATATAGACTGCGAACTTGACATCTACACTTCCTAGACTAAAGTTACACTTTCTAAATTGTTTGGTTTCATAAACTTCTTAGCATCTATTCTTTGTTGAAGTTGTTCTTCTTCTAATAATATTATGCCTTTTTTCTCTAACCAAACATCATCATAAATCTGATCCAAATAATTTATTCCTGTATCTGGAATAATGGCCACAACTGCCTTTGCATTACTATTATTAAGCCATGCCAACGCTGAGACGACTGATAATCCTCCAGAACCGCCTATCATGATTCCATACTTCTTAGCTAATATACGACAAGTTGAAATCGCTTCTTGATCACTTGCTATACAAACTTGATCTATAACTTCTAAATTTGTATTTTGTCCTCTCCAGCTCAACCCAACTCCGTTAATTAAATATGGATTAAAGTGATTTTGGAATACAGCAGAACCTTGTACATCACATGCAATAACATTAATTTCAGGATTAAATTGCTTAATAAATTTGCCAACTCCGCACAAATGTCCACCTGTACTTACTGCACCTACAACAGAATCAATAGGTAAATTGACTATTTCTTTACCGGTAGTCTCGGCATGAAAATTAGGATTATCAGGATTATCATATTGATTTGTCCAATATGCATTAGGATATTGCAATACGAGCTCTTTTACACGTTGAATTCTCGCTTTTTGGAAACCACCATTTTCATCTGGAGTTTTTACCATTTCAACCCTAGCACCATATGCGTTATACCATTTTAATAGGCTAGAACTAATCTTTGGATCCACTACAATGATTACCTGAAATCCATAAACGGCCCCCAACATAGCCAAAGATTTACCTAAATTTCCTGAAGTGGATTCTATTAAAATATCACCTTTTTGAATCTTCCCATTTTTCATAGCAGCTTTCACTAATCCAAGAGCCGTTCTATCTTTCACACTAAAATTGGGATTAAAGTAATCTAGTTTTAAATATATTTTTTTACCATAAGGTACCAAGTCACTTTTAAAATCTACAACGGGTGTATTTCCTATGCATTCTGTAATATTGTCATAAATCATACATTTATCACTCCACGATTTTGATATGCCCCTTAGTACTAGTTAGAATTTTATTTCCACTAGAAGAAATTAAAACCGGATCCTCTACGTGCAATGCTCCTAATCCAAACTCATAATATGGTGTTTCTACAGATAAGACCATTCCATCTTCAATTACATCCTCATTATTTGGAGCAAGTATAGGCAGTTCATATGGTTCCAACCCTATACCATGCCCTACGTGATGTCTTCTGTATTCTTTGAAACCAGATTTATACACTGCATCCATCGTTAAGTCAAAAACATCTGATCCCTTCATGCCAGGTTGAATTTCTTGCATAGCTATACATTGTCCTTTATAAAGTGCATTAAATTTATCATACTCTGGTCTAATATACTTATACGATAAGACTCGCGCAATATCTGCCCAATATCCGTCACACACAATATCACAGTCAAACCAAATTAAGTCTCCTGGCATTAATTTAATATCCTTACTTTGCCTACGCTGACCACCAACAGCATGTCTTCCGACTTTAATCATTGGTAAAACAGGTAATGCTCCTTTTTTAGCAATAGAACAATTAAAAATATTGGCTATTTCATATTCACTTATACCTTCAAATAAATTAGTAGCTACATCTTCAATTGCATTCTCTATACATCTTGCTGAATTAGCCAATGCCTGAACTTCATGATTTGTTTTTACTGATCTAACATGCCTTAAAATATTAGATGCCGAAACTACATTACTTTTTTTGAAATTATTACTAATAGCATCGATATGATATGATTGCATTCCATCCTCATCTATACCTATGTTACAATGTTCAATGTCTATATCTTTTAAAAGGGCAATAAGCGCCTCTATCCCATTAGAATGGCTCGCATCGACATTGGATAATAGTTTCAGACGCTCTTCTTCTTCAGAAAGAAGAACATTATTTTGATGTTCTCTATAAAAAACCCCATAAGTATATATTTTTCCTATCTGCACTCGTGCATCTAATACTTGATCAATTTCCCCAATAGAATGTACAATATGGACAATTTCAGGATTATCTATTGTAATAACTGAATAACATTGTCCAAAATATGGATTTAATGTCTTTACAACCGGCTGAAATCCTGTAAAATAACGAATATTTTCTTTTGTAGAAGCAATAATTGCATCTAACCCATTTTGTTTCATCTTATTAACTAAACGTTCTATATTATAAATCAATGTAATTGTTCACCTCAATATCCATAGTCAATCCCAGTTCTTTATTAGTTCTAACACGGCAGGAGCTAATAAATTTTTATCTTTATATTCAATCCAACTTACTTCACTAATCTCTGCCTTAGGTTGAATTTCCCCTTCCCAATCCGCGGAAAAACATACAAGATCAACTACTGCTTCTTCGTTATAAGCTGGTCCTGTGACCGTATATAAATATTGAATACTCTCTGGAATTAATTTAATATTTAACTCCTCAAGTAGCTCTCTTTTTAACGTTTCACTGGCCTTCTCGTCTTGTTCAATTTTTCCACCTGGTAGATACCAATGTTTATTATCTCGTACTCTTACTAATAATAATTTATTGTTTTCTTTTTTAACGAGACATGCACACTTTATCAGTTTCACTTTTCAATATCCTTTCCACCATATTGTACATTTTGCCTTTTTCATATGATAAATAATGACCAGCAGCTATACGCATTGGGTCACCAGCATGATAGTACTCATATACTAATTGACGTTGTCCGAAAGCATCTCCTGAAGCATCCCATGCTAAGTTAAGTAGCATTGTTCTTTCTTTTGCATCGAATTCACCTGTTGAAAGAGCGGTCATTAAGTAATCTCCATTTTCATTGAAAAAGTCTTCATGATGAGGTGTCGCAAGCATAGAACCAGCAGCTAGCGATTGAATGCATTTCACCATTTTTTCATACATTTTTGGAAAATTATATCTAATTGCTTGGATTGCATTAATACTTGGTGTTATTACTCCCTCATTACTCACATATGCATCTTGTTCACTTAGCACGATACTTGCCTTTAACAACTCTACATAGGATGTTAACTCTCCTAATTTTTCTTGAATGTTTATAAATTGATTCAGTTTTAGCATTTCAGCTAGCTTAATAGCAATGCCAGTTAAAAGCTCAGCTTTTGCCAGTCCTCTTACAATTCCTTGATGCCCTGTATGGTGCCTTGCAAAAGTCTTATCATAAAACTGATTAGATTTTTCTACATCTCTAAATATTAGAACTCTATCCCAAGGAATAAATACTTCATCTAATAATAAATAAGCATCTATTTCATCAAATTGATTTGTTAATGGATGATCAAACTTATCATAGCCTTCTTTCACCAAAGGTTTTCTGCATATTACTTTTAAACCAGGAGAATTCACAGGTAGAGTAAATGCTACAGCATAATCTTCATCTCCTGCCTTAAGGCCCGGCATATTAAAAATTAGGAGTTCATCTGCAATTGGAGCTAATGTAACAATCATTTTTGCACCTTTAACCACAATTCCTGATGCATCATAACTCACCACATGTACACCTGCAAAATCATGTTCTTGTGCACCTAAAGCTTTTGAACGGTCAATCTGTGGATTAATTGATCCATGTGCTATAAATAAATTATTTGTTTTTACATGTTTATAATATTCTTCTGCATTTTGAGTATAATTTGCATATTCACCTCTTCCAAAAAAGCTAGCATGAGCTGATAGTGTAGCTACTGCTGCATTAATAAAGTCTGGTGTTCTACCAAGCATCCCATAAGAGATATCAGCTATTTCTTTGTAAGCCTTTCTTTTTCGTTCTAAATCTTTTATGCTTCTCGGAATTAGCAAACTAATTGAGCATCGTTGACCATCCTTATCTACAAAACTATGCTCTTCTGGTTTTTTATTTTGCAAACTATAATACTGTTCCACACAATGAATTGCACCTGAAAACGCTGAATGTTTTGATACATCTTTAACTAATTCACCATTCAAATATACTTTTCGATTATCATTAATTCTTTCTCTATACACCATTTTCTGTATACCTCCAAAATTAAGAACATTAAGTTTTTAAAAACTAATTAATACTTATTTAAATTTCACATAAATAAATTGGATCCGTATATAATCTAATGGACTCTCTCCATAGTTTTAGCATCTCTTGCCAATCTTCTTCTACATAGTCCTCACGGATTATGAAGCTTAAAGGTACATTTAAATTTAAAAAACGTCCACAATTTATTGTAAACTTCGTAACACCAGCAGGAAGTAAAATACCTTCATCAACAACTTGAGCGATTTGTTTTAAACTTAAAGATGGATAACGAATAACAATTCCATCTTCTTTTAACTCATTATTAGAAATACGTTGAAATTGATATTTATCTGTATATGCATTTACAATTTGTTTCCATGTCTCTACCATTGAAAACAAATCTAATTGATTCATAAGCTTGGAATAAACATAATGATTATTCCCATCAATTGTAACGATTGCTAAATAATTATGTTCCTGAATAGGAACGTCGCTCCAATATAAATTAGTATTTTTTTTAAAATCTGCAATGAAATTTCTGTCATTTGGAATATAGTGCGCCCACGAATCAATAGATATCAATTCTGATTCCACTTCTTGAACAACCATTCTTTTGCAATTTAAGGCTTGTAGAGACGATGTTCTATGTGCACCATCAAGTATTAAATACTTGTCTTTACTTATTTGAAAAGCAATAGGTGGATTCTTTAATTTTTGCTCATCTTTAATTTTTTTACAAATTGATTTTAATCTCTTTACTTCATATTCTTCATGTAAAAATATTTGTTCGATTGGCACTACCTTTAATGCAGATAACACAGATTTCCCTCCCTAATCTCTTAAATATCCCACAGATATAACCTGTACTTTAGAAATGATGTAATTCGTCCATTCTATTACAATCAATTAATTTATAATATTAATCAGATTTTAATAGTCTGAGAATTTCCAAACTGCCAATGATTAATAA
>NZ_JBALLY010000174.1:0-6134 GCF_036963045.1 Bacillus sp. JJ864
TGTTTTTCATAGATATCTAGATACTTCAAAAGGTGTACCTTTTGAAGTATATTAAAAAGAGCCCCCTAAAAAAACTCCTTTAAAATAAATTCATCTAAAAACCCCCTTCCGTACTCTACGAAAGGGAATTCCTACTTTTAATCTATCTATATATATGTCAACTCCTTAATGCTCACTATATTGCCCTTACCATTGACATACACAAAATATTTTTATCTATCAAATAAGTTATGGCTTAATCCAAAAAATAAACAAAAGGTTTATCTTTATTTTTATCTAAAATAATAACAGCTTCATCTTTTTGTTCAGATTTTATTGTTAATTGAATTTTAGTATCTTTATTATCTTTAAAAACATCTAATAATTTTTCCGTAACTACTTGTGCCCAATTAATCACTTCTGTTCTTCCATTAATTTTAAAATTACAGCTTATGTTTAATTTTTCAAGTTTATTTTCTTTATAATTTAGCTTAGCAATAATACCGATATTTTCACCTTCTGCTGTATTTCTTGTTTGTTCAGAAAATTCATCCAACAATTTAACATCCTCATCATGTATCTTCGTCAATTCTTCTGATGGATAAATAAAAGATTGCTCATTTACAGTACTCCATTCTCCTACTTTTTGATCTCCTTTTGCAACAGTACTACTTGAAATAATAGTACCTGCTTTTAAAGAATTCTTACTTTCTTGTTTAAAAATAGCAAAAGTAATAGGAACTGTTCGTGTAACATCAGACCTATGTAATTCTTTTAATAATTCATTAGCCATTTCATTACCTTTATTAAGTATTTCTTCATTAGAATGATTTGAAGTCATAGCTAAACCAACTACGATTCCTCCTAATGCTAATGTATTATTATCTTTTTTAGTAAAATAATCATGTTCAATAATATTAGATACATAAGGAGTTTCTTGACCTGTTATTAATTTTTCTAACGCTTTTGATGACAAATATTCACTGCTTTGAAAATAATAATTTTTTGTATCAAATTGCTTTAAAGCAATATTCATTAATCCTGTTTCAAATTCATCAACATTTAATTTAGAATTAGTTTTTTCATTAATTGTTCCCACAATTTTTTGCTCTCTTAAAGGTATTATCGTTTGATAATACTCATTAGAAATTGAATATTTAGGAATAATAATTTTTTCCTCCTTAGTATTCCCATCTTCTTTAGCTACTTGGTCTTCTTTATTCGTTTTCATACTACAGCCAGTTAATATTAAACTTAAACTTATTATAAATAATACTATTTTCTTCAATTTTAATAACCACCTTTAACTTTAACAATCAAATTAATTTATACCATACAATGTATCCTTAAGTGCATTTAATAAACAAAATACCACATTATTAAATATACAATAATTCCTTAAAAATCAATAAATACTATATATTGGGTTAGCGTCCCCAAAATGCGGATTTACAACGTTAAGCTGTTTGCAGCTTTAAAAACGATAAGGATTTTGAGACAAGTTATATGAGACATTTGCAAGCCTTATTTGACGCAAAATCGGTTAAGTCCCAATAGAGCAAACCCTATTAATACACGGTTTTCTACCTTAACGTTGTAAATCCGCAAAATCCTGAAGATCCCCCCTATAAAATAGACTTTTTTTAAGTGTCTATTTTATAGGGGGGATTTTATGGTTCACTTATTTTTTTCACCCATTGCTTCTTCTAATGTTAGGTGATGTTGATATAAGTATGTAGCATATGGATTGCCAACGTAGCGAAGATGCCATGGTTCATATGCATATTCTGTCGTATCTGTCTTATCCTCTAAATAACGAATAACGAAGCCAAATTCATGGGCGTGTGCTGCTACCCACTTTCCTTCTTCTGTTTCTCCAAAGATAGGTTCTAATTTATATTCTGCAGATTCTGAACTAATATCCATTGTAAGTCCTGTTTGATGTTCACTCGTTCCAGGGACTGCACTAACTGAATCAGCCTTGGCTTTCCCTTGAAGTTTGATATACATATTATGTAAGGATTGTTGTAGTTTATATGAACGATAACCTGATACAGCTGTAAGCTCTAGACCTTGCTTTTTTGCAGATTGGAACATTGTTTCAAGAGCAGTGGCAGCATCTTTACGAAGTAATGTTTTTTCTTTATCTTTTGGAGATGTAAATGGAACGTTTGGTTTAGTTAAATCTTTTGGTATATAGCCATCTGGTAATTTACGATGTTTATTTACTAATACAAGGGGTGAATCTGGATTTGTAACAAGAAGAAATTTCTCATCTATTTTTTTGGCTGTATCTGCTGCTTTCGGAAAGGCAGGAATCTCTTCTTTTGGATGTTCATCATGTTTTTGTGTTTCAACAACTTTCGCTTCATTGTGTAGTGGAGATCTCGAACCGAAATAAGTGAAGGATGTGATACCGATTCCAATCATAGCGGCTGAAATAATAACTATTTTTTTCATAAATGTGGGTAATTTCAGTCCTTTCTTATAATTTATTTTTCCATTATAAATTTAGTTATTTGAAAAAGAAGTATAAAGTGGGTGTGCTCCTTTTTAAAGATATCAAATATTTTAAGAGTTTTTTCGTTTATATGGGATAACCACAGGGTTACTGCTTTAGTCCGTCACATTATTAACATAAGATATAATTTAATTAATGAGCTATAGGGGCTCCAAGGACCGGTTTTAGGAATAGAAAGAGCACCTTTGATAGGAAACGTAAAGTAACCTCCGATTGTCTTGTAGCTTCCTATCATATACCCATTACCTTTATTGATTGAACTAATCCAAAACACTTTACTCTTAGGTTGGGGTTATATATCCTAATTCTTTTAAAAGCTTTTTATAGAATTTAAGAAAACAAGTGGATTACACACAAAGATAATACATGTAATTAATAGAATAATAGTTATAACTATTAATATTCCATTTTCGCTATATAACTTTTTCATAGCACTCACCTCTATTTTTTCAATCATACATGGGGTCCCGCCAACCAAATGACATAAAATCCACGATAAGACATTTTTCGGAAGATAAAAAGCCTATTTTCCTACGTTAAGGGGGGACGGCAACGATTCCTTCTTTTTTGAGCCACTTACAAAACTAAAACAAGAAGCTACGTGTTGCTTTAAAACAATGTTTGATCAAATTGCTACTAATAACCTTGATAAACGAATATAGAAAAAAGCGTGTTTTGTAAAAAAAAGATTTATTAAAACACGCTCTTATTGTTTTTTATTGACTCATTCTTTTATAAAAAAGTTTGATCATTTCCTACTTATGTTGCTCCACAATCGTGCGCGTTTGTTTAAGTACAGTTCTTCACAAAAATCTAGGAAGTAACCACCATATAATAAGGAAGATACTCACCATCCAAAAAACTGAGGTTCCCACTATCCTCCAAACTATGGATTGGATAGCTGAACTTTGAGGGATCTTACTTTTCACATTTCTTGTTATAAAAGCAAGAATAACAAATCTGATTATGATGAACCCAACAGCTATCCAAGATAATAAATCCACTTTAACTTCTATGACTATCTCTAAAAAGGAAGAAAACAAGCAACTAGAGAACAGCTGAAAGTAACTTATGCAGATGTTTACAAAAAGTTATGGCATACCTCCCACATAACGGACGGCCGTCGGATATGTGATCATTAATAGGTCGGTTTAGGATAGAGTTTATCCTCCCAAAAAAGTAAGGCCCGTGATTCGCAGTTCCAGTAGGGAACATAGAGATTCACAGGCCAAGTGCATTTTTACACATGGTGGTGCCCGTCAGGCCTTGAAGGTTTTGGACTGTCACAATACTCCAACTTGGGGAATATTGAACTGTGCTTTACCCAAATTGAAATTATTGCAATACCTTCCATCCTTTTTATAACATAATGAAAATCTACTTTTAGCCCAATCCCACTCCGCGCTCTCCTGCAGGGAAGATCTGAAATTGCTCTACTTTCTGGAGATCTTTATTGACAACTAATGTCCATTCTTCTCCATTGCAGTTATAATAGAAAACATATCCTTGAGCTTTTTTACCCAACTCTGAATTTCTCTTAATGCTTTCCTTCTCTACAAACTCATAATCTGTATTATTGAATAAATTATTATCTGTAACAAATTTATTTGCTATATCTTTCGCTGTATCATAAGAAAAATTTTGATAATCTTTATTTTTAGGATCCTCTGGAAAACATGATAAGCGTTTTATCTTATTAGTTTTTTTATCTATTATAGCATCATATACCATAGTATTCTTTTTATCGAGCCACGCTACAGCAATAGTTTGCGTCTCAGGAATATCTGTTACCTCAAATTTTAAACCTTTACTATTTTGCATTACATCTACATTAAAATACTTTGTAAAAGCATCTAGTGCTACTTTTTTATAGGTTTCATCTTGCTCACTTACTTGTGTAGTACTTGACTCCGTCATTACTTCGTTTTTTGGTACTGTATTTTTTGATACTTGTGCAAAAGTTAAAGCACCACCACTAATACTTAATGCTCCAATTAAACCTAATGCAATGATTCCTTTTTTCTTCATAAAATTTTCCCTCCTTTAATTTGTTTGCTACAGTTAGAATAATACATCCTACCCATATAGAAAAAATCTACGAATTGTAACATAGTTGTAAAATCATAAGGCAGCAAACAAAATGTCAGGAACTTTCATTACGAATTCAAGGTAAATGTTATTCTTATAATTGTTCCCTTATTTAGTTGGCTTTCCATTTCTAATTCAATTTCATGGATTTTTGCTATTTCAGAACATATTGTAAGTCCTAATCCAACTCCATTATTAGCTCTAGTTCTTGATTTATCAGCCATATAAAAGGCTTCAAACACTTTAGGTAAATCTTCTTCTGAAATTCCTATACCTTCATCTTTTATTTCAAGCACAGTTTTATTTTCTTTATTTTTATATACATGTAAATATATATTGCTACCTTCTTTTGAAGCCTTAATAGAATTATCAATAAAATTACAAATGAAATTTCTAATTAAATCGCTTTCGACAACTACCTCATAATCTTCACCACTAATCATCAAGTGGATGCTTTTACTCTCTAATCTAGGCTTTAATATATCTTTTATATCAAATAATATATCTCCTATATTTTCTTTTTTCATTTTAAATTTTTCTCTTTCAAGCAACATTAAATCCATCATTTTCCCTGATAATTCCTCTAATCTTTTTCCTTCTTTAAATATATGGTTTAGCCCCTCTATAAATATCTGTTCATTATATGCAGTTAAGCGAAGAAAATCTGCATATCCAATTATGGAAGTTAAGGGTGTTTTTAATTCATGAGTTAAATTATCTATGAATCTTTGTTTTTCTGCAGCTTCCATTTCTAGTTCACTTATTTTTTGTTCAACAGCAGCTGCCATTTCATTAAAATTTTCTGCTAAAATCCCTATTTCATCTTTAGAATCAATCTCTACTCTTTTTGAGTAATTCCCCCTTGATACTATTTGGGTTATATTTATTAGCTTCTCTATAGGCCTTGTAATATACCTACTTAACATATACATGCCAATAGCTAAAATTATAGTTATACTTATTGATAATCGAATATAAAAATTATATTGTTCTTTTTTATATTCATAAATATATGTTACATCACGAACATATGAAAACTTCAAATCTTCTCCATTTATATTTATTAAACTAGTTACAAATAATAATGTTTTATTTTCTACATCTCTTATAATGTATTGTCTTTTATCGTGAGATGCATTTGTTAACTCTTCTCTATCTTGTGAAACCGTAAAATCTAGGTTACTAAAAACTACATGATTATTTTTGTCTACTATCTCTAAATAATTATTCTTTGAATTCAATTTCTAAATATTTTTTTACAACTTCTTTATAGTCAGTCTTAACTATATTTTTAGACTCAATATCTAAGTAATTATTTGAAATCATATTATAATAACTAATTCCTGTCGAAATATTTCTATGTTCATCTAATGACCTATCAATCTCTCTTTTTAAGTTTAAGTTATGACTATTTTGTATTAAACCAACAGCGCAGAAGTTAAATATTACCAAAAATAACAATGACGAATATATGGATATTTTATGCCAAAATTTCATTTAAATCTCCCATCTGTACCCGACCTTATGAACCGTTCTAATTTTCTCA
>NZ_JBALLY010000175.1:0-9619 GCF_036963045.1 Bacillus sp. JJ864
AATACTCCCACCTCAAAATTCGGCAAAAGCAAAGAAGTTAGGTGGGAGATAAACTGCCCGTAAAAGCCCGATTGGTTCAACTAATAATCAGTGGGGGATGAAAAAAAAAACCACTGATTAAAGTTTCACTTTATCACGAACTTTTCTCTTGAATATCTTTTACCAGCACTTCACGAGGCTTACTTCCTTCATATGGACCGACAACACCGTTCATTTCCATTGCATCAATCAATCGAGCCGCACGCGTATATCCAATACGAAACCTGCGCTGTAACATAGAGACTGATGCAGTTTGCATGTCTACAACGAGTTGCACTGCTTCATCATATATATTATCCTCTACCTCTTGCTTCGTTTCTTGTACATCTTGCGGAATCATATCCTCTTGATATTGTGCCTTTTGCTGCGCAACAACATACTCTACTACTTTTTCTACTTCATCATCTGATAAAAATGCACCTTGTACACGAACTGGCTTAGAAGCACCCATTGGTACAAACAGCATATCACCTCGTCCTAACAATTTCTCCGCTCCTCCTGTATCAAGAATCGTTCTTGAGTCAGTTTGAGAAGAAACAGCAAAAGCAATTCGCGATGGAATATTGGCTTTAATAACACCAGTAATAACATCTACAGATGGACGCTGCGTTGCAATAATTAAATGAATACCAGCTGCACGTGCCATTTGTGCCAAACGCATAATCGCATCCTCAACATCAGAAGAAGCAACCATCATTAAATCGGCCAACTCGTCCACGATAACAACAATATACGGAAGTTCTGGTTGCTTCGCTTCAGATTGTTCATTATGTTGTTTAACGTATTCGTTGTATCCTTCAATATTCCGTGTTCCACTATGCGCAAACAATTCATAACGTCGTTCCATTTCATTGACAACCTTTTTTAATGCCTGTGACGCTTTTTTCGGGTCTGTCACAACAGGCGTTAATAAATGCGGAACACCATTGTATACATTTAATTCTACCATTTTAGGGTCAATCATCATAAGTTTCACTTCATGCGGTTTAGCGCGCATTAAAATACTTGTAATAATCCCGTTAATACATACACTCTTTCCGCTACCAGTTGCCCCTGCTACGAGTAAATGGGGCATTTTATTTAGACGTGCTAATACAGCTTCACCTGTAATATCTCGCCCAAGTCCAATTAATAACTTTTCTTCCGGATGATTATTTGCTTTCGAATCCAATACTTCTCTTAACGTAACCACTGCAACTTCTGAATTTGGCACTTCAATACCAACAGCTGATTTCCCTGGGATCGGTGCTTCAATTCGAATATCTTTAGCCGCTAAAGCTAGTGCTAAATCATCACTTAAACTAACAATTTTACTAACTTTAACTCCCATATCAGGATATACTTCATATTTTGTAACAGCTGGCCCTCTATGAACCTTTGTTACTTTCGCTTTCACACCGAAGCTTTGGAATGTTCGTTCCAACTTACGAGCATTTTCATAAATCGTCTCATTCTCATTTGTCACTTGCTTATTGTTCGGAAACTTTAATAGATCTAAAGACGGCAACTTATAGTCTTTATTTTCAACATCAGGAAAATGCATTGGCGGTGCTGTCGTCTCTCCAGAAAGCGATTCAACAATTTTTTCACCTTTTTTCCGCTGCGGCTGTTCTTCTTGCAACGGCAAAGGATCCTCTTGAGTTGCTTCAGGAAGTTCTTCACTTATTGGATCCAGCGTTGCATAGTTTTCAGTAAAGTTTGATATAATCGGCGGCGCTACATCCGCTTCTTCTATATGCTCTACTAACTCCGGCACATCTTGCACATGACGTTCACTCCGCGTGCGAGATGTCTTTTTCTTTTCAGTTTTTTCAGCAGCCCGTTTCGTTTGCCAATCTTTATAATCACCTTGCATCACTTGAAATTGCCGTCTAAGTATACGTCCAATCGGCGCAAGTACTTCTCCTATATGTTTATTTGTAATACATAATACACCAAGCAAAATGAGAATCATTCCAATTATGTACGCGCCAACCTCATCAAATAAAAAGTAGCATGTCGCAAACATAATAGCCCCAAACATTCCCCCGCCTAAATGTACTGAGTCGACTCCTTTTTTCATTTCATGAAAGAACAAATCTTTTGTCGTTACAATAACAGATGAACTTTGTACTGCCCCATCTTTTGTTAAAAGGTTAACTAATGTAATGTGACTAAACATCAATATAGCTAATACGATTAAATATAGACCAATCAATTGTTTGTTTAATAAATTCGGCCACTCTCGTTTTATAACAAACGCTATAGAAAGTGCAATAACCCCAAGCACTCCAAGTATGTACCATTCTCCAAAGAAAAAGCGAAAAAATAGCACGAATGCTTTTCCGACAACACCTAGTTGCATAATTGTAATGATGGAGAGCGCAAAAAGAGTCAAACCGACGATTTCGTAGTACAAAGTTGGCTTTATGGTACGTCTTGCTTTTGTTTTCGTCCCTCTTTGCTTTTGTTTTGCCATTTCTTCACCTCAAATTCTCATTCAAAAATATAACTTTCACAGAATCAATATAGTCCCACTCAAACAGAATTTTACAGAATAAACTGAAGAAAGCAGCCTACACACACGGCTGCTTCACCCTCTTGTTTTTTATATTATACCATAGCTCATAAACAAAATCCTGCTTTTACGAAAAGGATATTTTCTGCCCAGGTTCATATTGTAAAAAATGTTGGGGGTTTGTACTTAATACACGTACAACAGAATAATTATTTTCATTTCCCATTTCCACAACCATATCAATACCATCTACATGAATAATTTTCTGTTTCGCAAATTCACTATGATCCATCGGATACACGAGTTGCTCTGGCATAATCGTATATAAAATCATTGTAGCAACGCCCCACCTTGTTCAGTTGATGTTTTTGCATCAATTAATTCATTTAATTTTTTGATCGCTTGGCCAACCCCTCCAACATCATCAATTAAACCATATTTCACCGCATCCAAACCTACAACATTTGTACCAATATCTCGCGTTAAATTCCCTTTTGCAAACATTAACTCCTTAAAACGATCTTCTGTTACTTTGGAATGCTTTGTTACAAAACGAATAACACGCTCTTGCATTTTATCTAAATACTCAAATGTTTGCGGAACACCTATTACAAGACCTGTAAGACGAATAGGGTGAATTGTCATTGTTGCTGTTTCTGCAATGAATGAATAATCTGTTGATACCGCAACCGGCACACCAATGGAATGGCCTCCGCCAAGTACAATCGATACAGTCGGTTTGGAAAGCGAAGCAATCATTTCAGAAAGCGCAAGCCCAGCTTCCACATCCCCTCCAACTGTATTTAACAAAATTAATAATCCTTCAATTTTAGGATTTTGTTCAATTGCTACAATTTGCGGAATAACATGTTCATATTTCGTCGTTTTATTTTGTGGTGGCAATTGCACATGTCCTTCAATTTGCCCTATAATCGTTAAACAATGAATACGCGATTCATTTAATTGCGGGACATTTGTCTGTCCAAGCTGCTGAATTTTCTCTAATACAGAAGCTTCTTTCGTCTCTTCTTTTGTCTTGGGCTCTTTTTCTTCACTTTTCATTTCATCACGCTCTATCATGTCGTATCCCCTTTCTCACGTATATAACTATTATTTCTTAAGTTATAAATTTCATTCGACAGAGGATGAAAGAAAAAGCTGCCTACAAATAGGCAGCTTTCTCTTATACTTCCATGATAATTGGTAAAATCATCGGTTTTCTCTTCGTTTCTTCAAATAAAAATTGTCCAAGTAATTCACGAATATTTTGTTTTAACGTTGACCATTCAATAGAATATTCTTTAATAGATTGTTCTACAATTGTACGTACGATATCAGTTGATTTTTCAATTAATGCTTCAGATTCACGAACATAAACAAATCCTCGCGAAATTATTTCTGGTCCAGAAATAATTTTTTTTCCATCTTTTCCAAGGGTTACAACAACGACTAAGATACCGTCTTGCGATAACATTTTCCGATCTCGTAACACGATATTCCCAACATCACCAACGCCTAATCCATCAATCAATACATTTCCAGCTGGAACCTTCCCTGCTGGTTTCGCTACACCATCTGTAAAGGAGATTACTTCACCTTTTTCAGTGATAAAAATACGATCCGAATGAATTCCAACATCTTGAGCTAAACGGGCGTGCGCTTTTTGCATACGAAATTCACCATGTACAGGCAAGAAATATTTCGGTTTCATTAAATTCAACATTAACTTCAATTCTTCTTGACTACCGTGCCCAGAAACATGGACTTTCTTTTCTCCATAATATACGACATCCGCACCTGCTCTAAATAGTAAATCAATTGTTCTTGAGACAGATGTTTCATTCCCTGGAATTGGGGATGCTGCAATAATGACTGTATCACCTTTACGAATTGAAATTTGTTTATGAGCTTGTCTTGCCATTCTAGAAAGGGCAGCCATTGGCTCACCTTGGCTTCCAGTCGTTAAAATTGTCACCTTTTTCTCAGGATAATTATCAACATCCTGCAGTGAAATTAACATACCGTCTGGAATATTCAAATAGCCTAGATTATATGCAATATCAACTACCTTTACCATACTTCGTCCCACTACTGCTACCTTACGACCAGTTTCATAAGCCGCATCAAAAACTTGTTGAATACGATGAACATTAGACGCAAATGAAGCTACAATAATACGGCCTTCTGAATTATAAAATACTTTAGAAATCTCTAGACCGACTTCTCTCTCAGATCCTGTATAGCCAGGGCGCTCTGCATTTGTACTATCAGATAGTAAGCAAAGTACACCTTCATTGCCGATTTGTGCCATTTTCCCAATATCTGAACCATTATTCCCAATAGGAGTTTGATCAAATTTAAAATCACCAGTATATACAATTGCACCTTGTGATGTATGGAAACAAACACCCACAGCATCTGGAATACTATGTGTTGTTTTAAAGAAAGAAACCGTTGTTGTATCGAACTCTACAGTAGCATTAGAATCAATCGTTCTTAAATCAACACGGCCTAACATGCCCGCTTCTCCTAATTTTTCTTTCACAAGACCGTTTGTTAATTTCGTTCCATAAACTGGAATGTCTAATTTTCTTAACACATAAACAATACCACCAATATGATCTTCATGGCCATGTGTTATAAATAGCCCTTTTACGCGCTCTTTATTTTCCACTAAATATGTGATATCAGGAATAACAATATCTATTCCAAACATCTCTTCTTCTGGAAACATAAGTCCTGCATCCACAATAAAAATTTCAGAATCAATTTCCACGCAGTACATATTCTTTCCAATTTCGCCCACTCCGCCGAGAGCGAATACTTTTACAGTATCTATCTCTTTCTTCTTCATGTTGTTGCCTGGTTTAAAAATAGTATAAAAACTGATCCCACTAACATTGTAGAGAAACCAGGGGAAACTCCACCATCATTTTTCAACATCTAAAACGAAGGTCTTATCACGTTTTTTGTTTTTAAACCAGGTTCCACCTCTCTTTCATTATATAAATCAAATGTTTTATGTAAATTCATACAAAATCCGATAACCCGTAAAGTTTTTCCATTTTTGCTAAGCATACCCGTACTAAGCTACTTAGCCATATTATAACTGATATAAGAAATAGAACACAAGTTAAATTATAAGAAAGAAAAGAGAAGAATATGTATAAGACAATAAACTGGGTAACAGTAAAGTAAACCGTCTGGTAGTAAAAATGTTTTATAAACGGTAATCATATCTTCAAAATAGCGGGATAAAATACAAAAAGTGACTTAGCAAATATCACTAAGCCACTTTCCTATTAGCGAGGAATAGATTGTATAACTTCAAGTAATTGCGTTCTTTCTTCTTCAGTTAATGGTAGAAGAGGTAAACGAACAGAACCAACGTCTAATCCTACGATTTGCAATGCCGTCTTGACAGGAGTTGGACTCGGTGCCATAAATAATGCATTTGTCACTCTTACTAACAATTGATGAAGCGTTTGCGCTGTTTTCATATCACCAGTTTGGAATGCTGCAATCATGTCTTGCATTTCATTACCAATAATATGAGAAGCAACAGATACAATACCTTTTGCTCCAATTGCCATAGCTGGCAATGTTAATCCGTCATCACCACTGTATACAGCAAAATCATCATCTGTTTTTTCTATAATTTCTGTCATCGTTAATACGTCGCCGCCCGCATCCTTGATTGCAACAATGTTTGGAATTTGTGATAAGCGAACAACTGTATCAACAGAAATCTGTACAATAGATCGACCTGGAACGTTGTATAGCATGATCGGCAGTTTTGTACTTTCAGCAATTGTTTTAAAGTGCTGATACATACCTTCCTGACTTGGTTTATTATAATATGGTGCAACTAACATAATCCCATCTACGCCTACTTCTTCAGCTTTTTTCGTAAGCTCCACAGAAGCATGTGTATTGTTGCTACCAGTTCCAGCTATCACGGGTACCCTTTTATCGACAACAGATACGACATGCCGATATAATGCTACCTTTTCTTCACATGTTAATGTAGGGGATTCACCTGTTGTTCCTCCTACAACAATTGATGTTGTCCCGTTATCAATCAAATAGTTTACCAATTTTGTTGTCTTTGCAAAATCGATGTTTCCATTTTTATCAAACGGTGTGACCATCGCTGTTGCAATTGTCCCAAAATCTCTCATGGTCTCACTCCTTATAATTCCAGTTGCTTTTCTTTTGAAAGCTCAAATGCACGATGAAGTGCATTTACAGCATCTACAAGTTTCTCTTCTTTCACAAGTACCCATATTGTTGTATGGCTATCTGCTGATTGCAATATTTGAACTCCATTTTCAGCTAATGATGTGACAATTTTTGCTGTAACACCTGGAACACCTGCGATACCAGCTCCTACAATAGATACTTTTGCACAGTGCTCCGTTACAATTGGATCATATCCAAGCTTATGAAGCACTTCAACTGCTCGATCTGCAACATCATCACTAACTGTGTATGCTACACCGGTAGGAGAAATATTGATCAAATCTACGCTAATCTTTTCATTTGCCATTTCTTTGAACACTTCTGTTTGTAAATCATATGCCCCGTCTTTTGCTAACACTTTAATTTGCGTTACATCGGAAACATGAGCAATGCCAGTTACAGGACGCTCTTGTACATCACGACCTTTTGTTGCACCATCATACGCTGCAATTAGAGTACCTTCGCTATCAGAATACGTAGAACGCACACGCAGTGGTACTTTTGCATGCATCGCAATTTCAACAGCACGAGGATGAACAACTTTTGCACCTTGATATGCCATATTACAGATTTCATTATATGTTACATTTTCAAGGTGACGCGCATCTTTTACAATACGAGGATCAGCTGTCATCACACCTTCTACATCTGTAAAGATATCAATATATTCGGCATGAAGCGCAACACCTAATGCCGACGCTGATGTATCACTTCCACCGCGTCCAAGTGTTGTCGTATCGCCTTCTTTCGTTTGCCCTTGGAATCCCGTTACGACAATTACATCTACTTCTTCTAACTCTTTACGTATACGTTCACAGTTCATTTCAATGATTTTAGCGTTTGTAAAATCATCATTTGTAATAAAGCCAGCTTGTGCACCATTGAATGCTGCCGCTCTAATTTCATTTTCATTTAACATATTTGAAAACACAATTGCCGAAATTAACTCACCACAAGACAACAATAAATCTTGTTCACGTTTTGAAATAAACGATTGTTTTTCACTTACAAGGCTTAATAATGTATCAGTCGCATATGGCTCACCTTTGCGACCCATCGCAGATACAACAACTACAATTTTATAGCCTTCTTTCAATGATTTTTTGATGTGGTGAAGGGCGTGTTTTCGACCATTTTCATCACGTACAGATGTACCACCAAATTTTTGGACAATAATTTTCATTTTTGCACCTTCTTTTAGCCGTTTACACTAATTGTAATTTCACTAATCGTTCTGCAATTTGAACAGAGTTCCATGCAGCACCTTTTAATAAGTTATCAGATACGACCCAAAGATGGAATCCTTTATCATTGTTTAAATCTTTACGAATGCGACCAACGAATACTTCGTTTTTACCAACTGCAGTTGCTGGCATTGGATATACTTGTTCTGCTGGATTATCTTGCAGTACAACTCCTTCTGCATTCGCTAACAGGGTACGCAGCTCTTCTACTGTTACACCTTCTTTTTCCACTTCAATATACACAGATTCAGAGTGACCTGATACAACCGGCAAGCGGACACATGTTGCCGCTACTTCAAGATCTGGCATATGCATAATTTTCTTTGTTTCATTAATCATTTTCATTTCTTCAAATGTAAAGCCATTATCTTCAAACTTATCAATTTGTGGAATCGCATTAAATGCAATTGGATAATGCTTTTCATCACCTTTTACTGGTAAAACATTTGCTTTTGCTTCTTCACCATTTAAAATGGCTTGTGATTGTTCATGTAGCTCTTCAATTGCAGCCGCTCCTGCTCCTGATACAGCTTGATATGTGGAAACGATTACTCGTTTTAAACCAAAGTTTTGACGAACTGGTTCAAGAGCAACTACCATTTGAATGGTAGAACAGTTTGGATTTGCAATAATTCCATTATGCTCTAATAAATCTTTTTCGTTTACTTCTGGTACAACAAGCGGAACATTTTCCGTCATGCGAAACGCACTCGTATTATCGACAACGATTGCACCGCGTTTTGCTGCTTCTGGTGCTAATTGTTTTGATACAGATCCACCCGCACTGAAGAGTGCAATATCCACTCCTTCAAAACTTTCAGGAGTAGCCTCTTGTACTGTTACTTCTTCTCCTTTAAATAAAAGCGTTTTACCTGCAGAACGTTTAGATGAAAGTAACGATAACTGTCCAATTGGAAAATTACGTTTCTCTAAAGTATTTAACATTTGTTCACCAACTGCGCCGGTTGCTCCAACTACAGCGACATGAAAAGATTTTTTCTTTTCCATCACTATGCCCCTTTCTAGGTACCAATCCTTCTATACTTAGAATAAAAAGGAGTAACAAATACTCCTTCTCATTCTTAATAGAATTAATTTTATCATATTCTGCGATAAGAATGATGGTTTCATGAAAAAAATTGTCTGTTTTTTGCTTGTTAATTCATATACTTGAATTTTTCTACAACGACTGGTTGCAGTTGTTTTCCTTCCATCGATTCAACAATTGTATCTTGCAATAATTCCATTCGCGCTACCATAGAATTAGGCTTATTGTGCGGTGCATCTTGCCCGAATGGCACAAAATAAATATTTTTTGTTGCCATAAGGCGCATTAGGTTTACACCAACATGGTAATAACAAATTATATATTTTTTACTTCCTTCTATTATATATAAACAGTGTAATGAAAAAATAAATGAAAAAGAATAAAAGCCCTTCTACATGAGAGGACTTTTAACTTTATTTTTCATCATATCTTTTCTGTCTAGTATGTTTTGTTTAAAGAATAATCGATCGCGCGGCATTTCCTTAATGGGGACTAATTATGAACAACACCATATCGCATCATCAAAAGCATCTTCTGGTATGTACACTT
>NZ_JBALLY010000176.1:0-644 GCF_036963045.1 Bacillus sp. JJ864
ATTGAAAATAATGTTGTTTCTATTAGGGATAACGGAATTGGCTTTGATATGAATGGTAAAAGTACGGGACTTGGATTAAAAATAATTGAGGATATATCTAGACTGCTCAATATTAAATATACTTTACAGTCAAATAAAGATGGTTCTTACGTATATTTGGTGAAACAACGAAAGAATTTTCAATTGACAATATAATTGTTCGTTTTTTATGAAACTTCAGAGTGGAAATGAGTTCAAGCGAGACTTTGGCTTTTCTTTAATACGTACAATTTTTGAATCGTCACCAAAAGTGCGTAAGAACCTAAAGATGGGACTATATTTTGCTTTACCGCAGTCGAAAAAAAAATATAAAGCGTACTTTGAAATTGTCTATAATGTTACACTTTATATTAAAAAAGGTACATCACTAATTATATAGTGGTGTATCTTTTTTCTTCTTTAACTAACCTTATACCCCGATTAGAACAAGTCATAGAACAAGTCAGTAAAAGGTTCATTGAAAATATGAAGGAAATGTTATAATAGTATTTTGAATATTGTGTTGATTACAGCTCAATACGAACGCAATCGTGACTTAGAAATTTAAAAGGATAGTATTAAGATCGGAGGGGAAGTAAGGTGACCGTTGAATTGTTTATCAAAGG
>NZ_JBALLY010000176.1:684-2129 GCF_036963045.1 Bacillus sp. JJ864
TTATCAAAGGATTAATTATTGGACTTAGTATCGCAGCCCCTGTTGGACCTATTGGAGTTTTATGTATGCGACGCACACTGGCGCATGGGAAATTTATTGGTTTTATGTCGGGTTTAGGTGCAGCAACAGCTGATGGTCTGTATGGGATGATTGCTGGACTCGGCTTAACACTTATAACTAATTTTTTAATTGAACAACAAGGATGGATTCATTTTATTAATGTTCGGTTTATGGTCTATGTACAGTCTAGTTAAAGGATTTTTTAATTAAAATAAAAGGTCTTAAACTATCGTTTCAAATTTTGTCTTTGCAAGAAATATGTTTTTTAAATATATGATTTAGCTTATGGATACCTAGGTTCGGGAAGGATTAGTCTTTGAATTTCACATACCGTATTTTTACTAAAAAATAGGAAAACCAAAAAGTAATGTCGAATATATCATGAGTGATAATAGGTAGTAAAGAATATATGTAACAATAAACTAATAGGAGAGATACATATGGAACCAGTAGAGGTAGCTAAACAAATTCTTGTATCCCATTTTCCAAATTGTGACGCGGCTCTTTTAGGCGGAAGCATTGCAAGGGGAGAAGGAACAAAAACTTCGGATTTGGACATTATCATTTTTGATAGTACGCTTTCTTCAGCGTATCGTGAATCTTTCATAGCTTACGGATGGCCGGTAGAAGTATTTGTACATAATTTTACATCTTATAAAGACTTTTTTGCGAGCGATTGTAAACGTGGCCGTCCTTCATTACCGCAGCTCGTTGTAGAAGGAATTGTGTTAAAAGATATAAAAGGCATTATTCCATCTATAAAGAAAGAAGTGCAGCAACTATTAGAAAAAGGACCTGAACCTTGGACAAAAGAAATGATACAACAAAAACGTTATTTTATTACGGATGTGTTAGACGATTTTATTGGTGCAACAAAACGAGAAGATCAATTGTTTATCGCAAATCATCTTGCGAATCTTGTTCATGAGTTTATTTTGCGAATGAATAATTGTTGGACGGGACACTCGAAGTGGTTCATGAAAACCTTAAAGAAATATGATGAAGAGGTTGCTGTAGAGTTTGTATCAGTATTTGAACAGTTTTATAAAACGGGAGAGAAGGAGCAAGTTATTGTATTTGTGAATGGTATTTTAGATAAGTACGGAGGTCGTCTTTTTGAGGGGTTTTGTATTGGGAAGGTTGAAAAGTAATGGGTCTTAATAAACTTTTGATAAAGGATATCCCACAACTCATTCCTTCTTCTGTAGAAATAGGTCTGTATTTATATGATACCAAAACAAAGGAAACTTTATGTATAAATGAAAATAAAAAGTTCCCTTTAGCGAGTTTGGCAAAATGGATTGTAAGTAGTATTGCCTTTCAGAAAAATGAGTATATAGCACCAATATCTATCAAAGAGTCTATTAGTAAACATTCGAGAGAAG
>NZ_JBALLY010000177.1:0-6367 GCF_036963045.1 Bacillus sp. JJ864
TATCGAGGGGAATACGAGTGCAGATGTAAAAATGATGGATGTTAACGAAGAGATGCAACTACAAATGGCAGTAGGGCAGGCATTCGCATCGGGCGATACTGCTGCACTATTACAAGCTACTGCACAAATGATGGAATTTAAAAACCGCCATATCACGCAAGTTTCCGAAGAGCGAGACGAATATAAGGCGGAATTAGATACCATCAACGGAAAAGACCTTATATCGCTTACAACCGTAGGGCTAGATTATCTAGGAGGCATTTCCTCGCCTAAAATCCGCAGATTTTTACAAGAACAAGGCGTACTACGTACAGTGAAAACAGACGGACACTACGTACCAACCGTTAAATATGCTAAGTACTTCAAGCTATCTACGGCGATTAAAAACGACCGAATATGTAAAACGATGAAAGTAACTCGTGAGGGTGCATCGTTCGTAGCCAAGTTGTACAAGAGACATAATAACAAGAAGTCTGCGTAAAAGGTAAGGGAACGAAAAAAATACAAACCAACACAAAGGAGATAACAAAAAATGAAAAATACAAACAACACAAACGGAATTAAGACGAGAGCGCAGATAACGCAAGAACTATCCGAGGTTATCGCCGAAGGTCGTCAAAAATATGGTGAGTATTGTCTTATCGTAAATAAGGGTACGGAAAGGCGTCCGAATTGGGTCGCCGTATCTCATACACCGAAAGGAACAGGCGGTATAAAAGATATTGATATATTCGACCCTTCGTTTTATCAAAATGCCGCTATATAATAACGAAACAAAAAAATATAAAAATCATGTATAAAATATACCAAGAAATCAATCTCCAGCCGTATATATAGACGAGGAGAAGTTTTCCTTTTTTCTTTTCCTTTCTTTTCTTTTTCCCACTTTTACAGTGGGCTTTTCCCATTAAAGTTCGGCGGGTCTGTCATTACCCGTCGAGCCTCCGTTGGATCGGGGGCGCAACCCGATCAACTATGAATATGAAATAAGGAGGCGTAAAAAGTGAACAAACCATCATATAATTCTTCGATACTTGCATTAATTTTACAGCTCGCTCAACTCACACAATTAGATTTAGCGAAGCTATTAGGAACGACGCAGGCGAGCGTGTCGAGATTTTTATCGGGAGAACAAAAGCTACCATCAGAGAAAGCTGAGATTCTAACGGAACTAATCGGCTCTCATAACCTTTTTCTACTAAGTGCGTTCGATGGCAGCATGACCGCTATAAGCGAAGACCTAAAGAAACGATTAAAACCGAGAGAAGGAGATTAATATGCGACCCGTATTAGTAACAAACGTACACAAGCTACGAGGAAAATCGTTTTTATATTCGTTCTTGTATGTCAATAACGTATTAGTAGCGCAAACCGCAGCGCCGCTAGAAGCCAAGCCGCTAGCTAGGAAGCTACGAGAAATCGTGTATTGTAACTGCGAAGACTTGCCAGCCTTTGACGTATGGACAAGCACAGAAGCGGTATATAAGGCTTGTATTAGTGAAACCGATATTACAGGGCATTTCAAAACGGGAGAAGAGACGTCAGAAACACGTAGGTACTACGAAGACGAGATTGTACAAACAGCTTTAATAGATATTTATAAATTAAAAGATCCGAATGAAAAACAAATGCTGAAGTGGCGTGAAAAGTTAATCTCAATGTTACGCAAGTGTATCAGATTACTAGAAGGAAATACGAAAGCAAATACGAAGGGAGCAATAAAAGATGGAATGGAAACTCTATGATGAATTCTCGGTACAAAACGATAAGGCTCACGAGTTTATCGCAGTATATCGAGAAAAGATACAAGCTGCAAAAGAAGATGTAACGGCAGCCACACTAGCATATGAAGAAATTTTAAACCAAGAATTCGTTGGAAAAAAAGTCGCTACGCAAAAGAAGACAGCGCTAGATAATATCGACAAAGCACGAGCTGCTGTAAAAGTCGCTGAGGATGAGTACACCAAAGCGAATGATTATGCAATGACGAAACTAGCAGGTACGATAACAATCGACGACCTTGCTCATGATTGGCGGACGAACTTTTTGCCGACCGTACGCAAAAATAAAGTCGACCCACTGCGTAAAAAGGCAGAGCAAGGATTACGAGATTATTTCGAGGCAGTCGCAGAAATTTTACGAGTCGAGAGCGAGAATGAATGGGCGGTCAACTTCATGAACGAACGTTTTAGAAGTCGAAAGGGTGCTCGTCCTCTTATGCAGAATGCAGCAAGTATTGGAGATATTCCCGTACCGCCAAACGATAACGACTGGCATAAAATTCTGAAGTATAAACAAATACCTGCAAGATTCATGAGCTAATTAATATCTGTAGGCTAATCGCCTATTAATATAAATAAAACAAAGTGAAGTCGCCAATAATCGGGCGGCTTTTTCTAATTCTAAGGAGGAAATTATAAATGGTAACATACTCTAATGATCTAATCGGTAAACAAAAAAGCGTAACAGATGAAATGCTGTTACTAAACCCACTACAAACGCCTATGCTCGAACTACTTGGATTCGGCGACCCAGTAACGAACGTCGAACACGTTTGGTTCGAAGATGAAATGTTCGCTCAGGAAGGTATCGCAACGAAGGAAGCAGCAGCAGACGCTACAACTATTGAAGTTGAAAGTACCGAAGCATTCCGTCCTAATCTAGTTATTCGAAATGGCGAAGAGCTAATCTTAGTCATTAAGATTGAAGGCAGCACGTTAACGGTAATTCGTGGCTATGCGGAAACAGTTTCCGAAAAGGTAGAAGTCGGAGCAACTCTCGAAGTAATGTTCGTAGAAGGCGCAGAGGGTGCAGATGCCCGTGCCGCTCGTTACAAACCTCGTAAGCGTGTATCTAATATTACGCAAATCTTCGACGAATCTGTAGAGCTTACAGGTACAGCGATGGCAGTAGCTCAATACGGCGTAGACAACGAGTACGAGAAAGAGAAGCAAAAGAAACAGCTAGAGCTTGCGTTACAACTAGAAAAAGCAGTAATCAGCGGTATTCGTTACGAGAGAGGTCATACACGCATGATGCGTGGTGTTCGTTCGTTCATTCAAACAAACGTAATCAAAGCCAACGGCGCAGTGATTTCAGATGAGCATCTAATCGAAGCATTCCGTGCAATCTTCGAGAAAAGCGGCTCTACTGCCAGTGGTAACTATAAAATTATCGTAGGTGCTACACAAAAGATTGCTATCTCTAACTTCGATAATGCGTTAATCCGCTTAGACCGTGTGGATAATGGACGAGGACAAATAGTAGACCATTATGTATCTGACCTCGGTGCAGCGGAAATCTTATTAAATAGCAACCTACCAGCTGGCGAGGTGTTAATCGTAGACGCTAACCGCCTATCTATTCGACCACTAATTGGACGTGACTTTTCACACACGTTCTTAGGTAAGACAGGTGACTACATGAAAGGCATGTTAGTCGGTGAGTACACGCTAGAAATGCTACAAGAAGCAGCACATGCTAAAATCGTGGGTCTTTCAACTAACAAATAATCGAAATATATCGGCTAGGGCTTCGGCTCTAGTCGTTTTTTAATATAAGGCGGTGGTAGCGTGGAAAATTACGCAGATAGAATCGAAGCAGCGAACGAACATATCGACGCCTATGTGATTAGTAACGAAGATTGGCACGAAGCGGACGATAAAAAGAAAATCCGCCTTATGAACTCGGCTGATAGAACGTTACATAATACATTCAAAGGCAACGAAATACCCGATAATGCGATATATGAATTCAGTGCATATCTAGCGATTGTATTCAACGATACAAACAAAATGCAGCGGCAAGGAATCGCATCGTTTAGCGTAACTGCCGTCGGCTCATTCACATTCGAAGAAAATAACGTTTCTAGTGCGATTAAGCAGCTATTATCGGAACTTATCCCCGACAGTGTGTTACAATTAATAGAAGCGGAAAACGAGAATCTCCAATTGACTGGACGTGTGATTGGTTGGACAGTTTAAGAAGGTTGTATAAAAAAGGGAGATGGCGCAAAGATGGCGAAATCAAAAGAGAATGATTTAACGGAGAAATTGGCAGAAGGTCACCGAAAATATGGTGACGGCAACTTTACAGTACAGAATATCGGTGATGAAACTAACCCGAATTGGACTGTCGTAAAAAATGTGAGGAAGGGGTCGGCAGGTATTCGCGAAGGCGAAGATATATTTAGCCTGCGATCAAAATATATAAAATAGTGCGGAAAGGTACGCCGAGATTCGCATTTTAAGACGATTATTTTTTATTCCGTGGATAAGGGATTCATCTAAATGCGTCAGAATTCTCGATAGGGAATCGATAGAACAAAAAGGCATTCAACATTGACGTAGAACTACTATATAGCGTATAATATTAATTAACAAAAACGGTCAGTTGACCGCCCAAATGAACGTTCAGCAAACGATGAAAGAATCGTTTATATATCGTAGGTAATTGACGGGTCGGGAGTTCGAATCTCTCCTGGGACGCTACAAAGAAGTGCATGAGTGCACTTCTTTTTTTTACCCCCTACATCGTTTAGTTAAATGATGTAGGGGGTTTTTATTTTGTTTTCATACATAAAAGTAAGTGCTAGACTTAAGTTTAACGTATTATCGGTTAAGAAGATGGGTACTTGGAGTGAGTTCGAAATGAAGAGATATACTTGTTCATGTTGTGGCTATAAGACGCTTGTAGAAGAGACACGGGATAATTATGAAATCTGTGTAGTTTGCTACTGGGAAGATGATTTTGTTCAGAATGAAGACCCAGACTACGAAGGTGGTGCGAACGAAGTATCTTTAAGACAAGCGCAAAAGAACTTTAAGATATATGGGGCATGTGAGGAAAGATTTAAAGCTTTGGTTGTACAACCAGAGCTTGGTGGTTATGAAAAAGACATGAGTTTTAAAACTTTCTAGGTCCGGAATAAAAAAAAGGAAAGCGTCGAAAAGACTACTTTTCTTTTTTGTAATGCTACATTAGTTGTTAATAAATTTCTCAAACACAAACCCAAAATCTTTTACATTATATTGTTTTTTCGTATCCACAAGCCAGTTGAAAGCAATTTGATTAATTTCTTTAAACTGCGCTGCAAGATCTACTTCGGCATTTCTTACATTACCTAATGTAGAAGATGCCATCTCCAGGCTTTTATGTGCGTATTGCGTTGCGATGTCATTTTCATGAGTGATTTCAGCAATTTTTAGAAGTGCTTTATATAAATCTTTCACTTCTTCAATATGTTTTTTATGTATATCAATGGAGTAATGTTCCCCGCCCATAGTAAATTTAATTTCGATATCTAAATCGACGGTTCCAGCTGTTTCAAGCAGGACGTTCGAAATTTTATGAGTGTTGTAATTGTAACGGCGAAGTGTACGTTTCTTGCTTATCGCACTCGTTCCATCAACGTGAATAAGAGCGGTATTTGTAAAGCAATACTCGTCTGTTTTTGATTTGATTAAAAAATAAATTTTTTCATTTTCTTCATGCATGACATAATCGTCGGCATCTACTTTATCGTAATCGGCAGGAGTAATAACGGATCCAATATCACTTAAACCAAGCATATCAGCTGCGACTTTTTTGAACATAGTGAATCATCCTTTCGTTATTAATTTCAGAATCGTTGCAATAGTATTATATCATTTATGTGGAAAGAAATGATAAATTTAAGAAGGGATAGATGAGGGATGGAGTGAAGTTTTATAATAGGCGATAGTTCTGTTTGAGAAAGTCTATATAGGTGGTGTAATTGTGTATCATCATACAAAAACAAAAGGAGATTTAGGAGTTTTAAAAGCACAGGTTGATTTATGCGAAAAGGGTTATATGATACTTGTTCCTCATACAGAGCATGCTCCTTTTGACCTTGTAAGCTTATAAAGATGGTATGTTTAAACGGATTCAAGTGAAATATAGAGAATTCAATGATAAAGGAATTCTTGAAATACGTTTTCGTTCCAGCTATTCAACTGGAAAAGGGACAACTATGAAAAATGTAGATAAAGAAGAAATTGATGTTTATTGTGTGTATTGTCCTCAAACTGATTTATGTTATTATTTCGATCCTAAAATCTTTCGTAAATCAATTAGTTTAAGAGTTAAAGCTCCGAAGAATTACCAAGAAAAGAATGTGAATTTTGCAGATGAATATCGGGAAATACCATAAAAGTACCCCAGTGTATTTATATACGACAGTGGGGGGGTTATCCTAGTCTCATTTTACTGAGTCATTATAAAAAGATAACAAGGTTTTTGTTTTTTATGCTTTTTTTTACGTGATCCAGTAAAATGGTAGTGCTAGAAAAAGTATGGAGGGATATATGGTAAAGAAATAAACAGCTCAATTTAATTTAAATAAGAA
>NZ_JBALLY010000178.1:0-5430 GCF_036963045.1 Bacillus sp. JJ864
ACCGTATTTCAAGTGCCAAATGCTTTAGAAAATGTATATCCAGGCTCTGGAGGATGCGCCCAAACAGCCGGAATCAAAATTCAATTAGAATATGATCTACATAGTGGGGAATTTCTTAACTTTCAAGTTGGACCAGGGAAAAATAATGACAAAACATTTGGTACGGAATGCTTAGATACCTTACGACCAGGGGATCTATGTATTCGTGATTTGGGTTATTTTTCATTGGAGGACCTAGATCAAATGGATCAACGAGGTACATACTATATTTCTCGTTTAAAATTGAATACGAATGTATATGTGAAAAATCCAAACCCAGAGTGCTTTAAAAATGGTGCAATTAAGAAACAATCGGAATACATACAAATTGATGTGAAACAGATTTTAAATCAACTACACCCCGGAGAAACATTTGAATTAAAACATGCTTATATCGGTGATAAACAACAGCTGTTTGCACGTGTTATTTTTAATCGATTAACAGAACAGCAACTTCAAAAACGACAAGCAAAAATCGCGGAAAAAGAAAAATCACAAAATAGAACGTACTCAGAGAAAAGTAAAATGGTAGCGGGATTAAACGTGTATGTGACGAACACACCTTGGGAATGGGTTCCGATGGAACAGGTACATGAGTTATATACTTTGCGTTGGCAAATAGAGATTGTCTTTAAAACGTGGAAATCACTCTTCAAAGTAAACCATTATCGTAATGTAAAACAGGAACGATTAGAGTGCCAACTATATGGAAAGCTAATCGCTATTTTCCTGTGCTCCTCTACTATGTTTAAAATGCGTCAACTTCTTTTACAAAAGAAAAAAAGGGAATTAAGCGAATATAAAGCAATAGGGATGATCCAAGATTATTTATATCTTTTGTATCAAGCTATACAGAAAAACACCCAAAAAATAACAAAGATTCTAATCCGCCTATTCCACCTACTACAGAAAAACGGGCGGAAATTTCATCGATATGAGAAGAAAACAGTCTTTGATATTATGGGTGTTATCTATGAGTATAGTAGATTTAGAAGACAAAAGAAAACTGCATAATCTTTAAAAATAATACCTATTTAGGTTTATTTGGCATGCTCATTTTTAAGAAGAAAAAATGTTTTAAGAGTTTTTTATTTTGCCTGAACAAAAGTTTATTTTGTTTCTGTTCTTAAGTTGATGGGCATGGGGTCACCTTATCAAAAAAAGAAAATTGTACGTTATGACACATTTTAGACACATTTAAGCCAACACCCTGTACGCTAAGGGTGAAATAGATCCAAGGGAAGCGTTGCAAAAATTAACATTTATGCAACGCTTCCCTTGGGATTGATTTATATAGCGCCACAACGTTGCATATATTATGTTGCAAATTAAAACCCTAAAATGATACGATATTTGTAGCAAAATAGAAAGATAGATTTATGCAACGTTAGGAGAGTAAAAATGAATTACGCATATATTCGAGTGTCCACTCCACAACAAGACTATACATTTCAGAAAAAAGAAATCCTTGCATATTGTGAAACTAACCAAATTAAATTGTTGGAAGAATGTATTTTTGAAGAAAAGCAAAGTGGAAAAAATATGGAGAGAGAACAATTCCAAATTCTTATGGGGCAACTAAACTCAGGTGATACACTTATTGTCTATAAATTAGATCGTTTAGGTAGAAATCTTTCTGATATGATTCGTACTCATGAAAAACTAATCAAAAATAATATTGGAGTCATTGCTATTCATGATAATATTGATACCCGTAAGAAAGATGACATGACGACGAAAGTCATGGTTACAATCTTGTCTTTATTTGCTGACATTGAACGGAACTATATACTGGAGCGAACGCATGCTGGTCGTATGAAGTATGTAGAAAATGGAGGGAAACTGGGAAGAACTCCTAAAATCAATAAGTCTAAAACTGATTTGATACTCGAGTTACTTAATCAAGGAAAAACCAAACAAGAAATTGCTGATTTTTTAAATGTTAATAGAACTACTATTTATCGAACATTAAAGCGAAATGGTTATTAAGATAACTTTTAACAACAAGTACTATCTATCTAAAAATCTTTCAGTCTTACTGAAGGGATTCATCACAACAACAGGAGCTAAACTATAGATATTAGCTCATCCTACTTGCAAATTATTTAATTATAAATGATAGGATTCTAAAATTATACAGTAAGATATTTAAGGATGTTAACTAATACAATTTATGAACTTATATTTTTATTCATCCTATAAAAATCTTGTAACAAATATACAATTGTCATGATTGCCATTAACCCATTAACGATAAGAGCTATTACAATTGATAATTCTGTGGTAGGTGATAACATAATATATAGCGAAACAATAGATGCAATAAAAGGAACCACTTTTCTTGTTATACAAAATTTTTTGCTTTTTTTTAGTTGTGGTATTATTCTACCTATCATTAACAAGAAAGGAGTGATGGCTAAGATACCTAACCAACCAAAACACTTTCAACAAACCAAGGCAAAAATGGCATAGCTGAAGAAAATATAAATAAGTTCAGTACTAACAGAACTAATTGTATAAGTGATAATCTTATATGTAGTTGTTTCATTTTGTTACACCTCCGATACTATTAAAATTTAATTATGTTTTATTTTTTAATGGTGTTCATTTTCGTACAGTAAAGAATTTTCAAAGCTTCATAGCATGTTTCCCCCTCGATTTCTTGCTAATCTGTCAAGAAAACTCCATCAGCATCTGCATAATATAGAAATATGGCATACATAGAATAAAGGAATGCAGTACACATCAGCATACAAGCATTCCCTTGTTATTTTTATGTTATTACTTTACATTTTATGTCCCCACTGGTCAAAGTGATAATCTTTACCGTCGATGTTAAACCAACCGTCTGAATAAAGTGAACCATCTTCTCTAGCACAATACCAAAGGTATCCGTATGCAAGAGGCCAAGGTCTATATCCACCACCAACGTTGAACCATCCTGTTTTAGCTGCTCCATTTTCATCGAAGTAATAATATTTATTCTCGATAGTTTGCCAGCCCGTTTGTGCTACGCCGTTATTGTCAAAGTGGTATAGCTTACCATCTATTTTTTCGAACCCTGCTTTGTTAACTGAGCCGTCTTCATGGAAATAATATCTTTTTCCGTCAATGTTGTCATAATCATTGAACGTATAATTGCGACCATTTGTGAAATAGTAATTCTTACCGTCTATTATTTTCCAACCGGTATAGAGAGGTCCATCTTCTAAACTATAATATTCCACTATTTTCTCTCTTTTGTTGATCCCTATTTTAAAAATCGAACCGTCATGATTAAATGTTAATATTTTGTTGTCAAACTTAACATTAACAACGCTGTCTATAACTTCTCCATTTAGATTAGAAACTCTCTCAAGCACACCTTTATCGGAAAAGTGAAGGATGACACCTCGATCTTCTATACGTATTTCCTTTTTATTTACATTGCAATTTTGGAAGTAATAGATTTTACCATCGATTTCTCGTAGACCTTTTTCAACGATTGCTCCTGAAGCATCAGAATAGTGTAGACCATTTTGGTCTTCCGTCCATGTTGAACGTTTTACAGAACCGTCATCGTTGAAATAGTAATACTTTCCGTCAATGTTGTATCCATTTGTATTGATTAATCCTGTATCCTTTTCAAAGTAATACCTCTTTCCTTGAATGTCTTGCCAACCTGTCATGAGAACTCCTTCAGCATCTGCAAAGAAATACCGATTACCTCGGTTTACCCAACTGTTCTTTATTGCATTTCCAGAAGAATCTTTTGCAATCAATTTAGTAGAATCTTTTTCATCAGCTACAAACTGTACTCCGTCATACTTCTGTCTCTCATTTTCTTTACCCGGATACCACTCTATTAACCAATTGTGAATTTCATTGCTGTTTTTATCATCGAAACGAATTTCAGAGTAGAAACGCTCACCAGTACCGAACTTTGAAGTATGCCTATCACCAGCTAAACTTACTCCATTCTTGTTAATCAAACGGAACTGAAATGAACCACTTCCATTATTTTCTACCTGAACAAGTTCAAACACTTCATCATCGCCAAGCGAATCGGAATATTGAAGTTCGTTTCCTTCTTTTCCTGAAAGGTATTTTGAACCTGTTTTTACGATTACTTTATTCGTTCCTTTTTTATAAGGGATAATTTGATAAGGTTTACCATCATTTAGTCTAATGTATGGCAGTAGCAGACCTGTCTCTATGACGTTAGTACGCTCCGCCAATACATCAGATAATCGATCATAAAAATCTGCACGAGCTTTAGGATCATTATTAACATAGTTGTCAAGAACATCTTTAGATACTGGCTTTGAAGTCAATGTTATCAATTGTTTTTGCTTATCTGATAATTTATTTGCTATCTGATCAAATAGATAATCCGAACTTCTAGCAATCACCGCCCAATCGCCAAAGGAGTCGCCGGAATATTTTTTGTAAAGTGGACCAAGAAATCTTGGGTTTTTACCAGATGCTTTTTCTACAAATGCATGTTGGCCTTGATTTATCACAACTCCGGTCTTTCCTTCGTCTAATTGTGCTTGTGTAATATAAAGAAGATCGTGTTCTGAGACATTTGCTGCATTAGGGTTTAAATCTATAATTGCACCTGCTTCAGTAATTTTAAGCTGCTGCCCAGATTTTAGTTGGTGAATTTCAATTTTTCCATTTGGATAGCGTACTTTAACTTGTTTAATAAAATTCAAATCACCTTGTGTATGATACATGGAAATATTAAATTCCCCAGATGTAAAACTAGGAGCCTGGTAAGTTTCATTTTCTGCATATACATCAATGTGAGTGCCAGGGTCTCGATCCCCTGGGCTTATTCCAAGTGCTTCATAAGTGTTTGCTACAGCACCTAATACAGTAATACCTATATCTACTACTGCACCTATCCCTGCGCTAGCCTTATTTTCTGCAATCGGTGCCATAGAAAAAAGAATTCCTAATGCCGCTGTAGCAGGGATTACCTTCTTTCCAATTCCAGTTGTTTTAAATTTCTTTTTCATTCTGTTCTCCTCTTCTTGTGAAATTTTTCACTTTCAAATTGATGTGTGAGAGTCCATCTTAATTTAAACATCTTTCAAAAGTCTTTCATAATTATTACAAAAGACTTTCGTAAATGTTACAAAAGTCTTTCATTGATTTTAATTTGTAATAAGGAAAGTATGAAATATTCATGTGAGGAGATTAAAATACATATTAAGAAACTATGTATCAACAAGTGTTAGAATGGTTACAGAGTCTTGAACTCAGAAGGCATGTACATATCGTTTTTAATAAAGGAGAAGCAAAATATGATCTTGCTTAAGCTGCATTTTTTATTGATTAGGAAAAATTCTTGACTATTCTTATGAGGCAATTGCATAGAGCAATTGCCTCATATTTCAGTTATTG
>NZ_JBALLY010000179.1:0-147 GCF_036963045.1 Bacillus sp. JJ864
TGCAATATAATCACAAGAAAGTTGTGATTATATGAGTAAACATTATAAACCTAAAGAATTTGTAGAATTGCTAAATTTCCCCATCATTATCCTACAAAGATTGGATAATGATGGGGAATTAAAAGCTCTTAGAACCCCTACTAATAG
>NZ_JBALLY010000179.1:170-22477 GCF_036963045.1 Bacillus sp. JJ864
TATGAACAGTATCTTGAGTATACGGATAGCTGTAAGAAACAGACTGGTAGAAAGACGATTATCTATACAAGGGTTTCAACTACTAATCAAAAAGATGATTTAAAAAATCAAGTTGACTTTCTTAGACAATATGCCAATGCAAAAGGAATAATAGTGGATGAAACGATTGAGGACTATGGGGTGGGCTAAATTATAACAGTAAAAAATGGAATCGATGAATTGATAACTGTATGACAAACGAAGTAGGTACAATTATCATCACTCATAGAGATAGATTTATTCGGTTTGGGTACGATTGGTTTGAAATGTTCTTAGCTACATTCAATGTGAAAGTTATAGTTGTAAATAATGAAAGTCTTTCCTCACAAGAAGAGTTAGTGCAAGATATTGTATCTATTCTGCATAGTTTTAGCTGTCGTATATATGGGTTAAGAAAGTACAGGAAAAAATCTTAAAGGATGAGGAAGTTGAAAAAAGCCTATAAGATAGAAATTAACCCTACGCAAGAACAAAAAACTAAAATACATCAAACGATTGGAGTTAGTAGGTTTATCTACAATTTTTACATTTCTCACAATAAAGAGGTTTATGAAATAGAAGACACGCAAGTGGAACCAAAGCTAGAAGAAACAGGGTTAGGGATTGATTTAGGGATTAAGGATTTTGCTATTTGTAGCACTGGGAAAGTTCACGAAAACATCAATAAAACAGGAAAAGTAAGAAAGCTAGAAAGAAAATTAAAACGTGAGCAGCGCTCTTTATCGCGAAAGTATGAAAATCTAAAAAAGAGAGGTGGAAAATCTGCTACTAACAAAAGAGCGAATATAGACAAAAATATTCTTAGCGTGCAAAAGCTACATGCTCGGTTGTCCAATATACGATTAGAGTATATAAAGGCTGTTGTGAATAAGTTAGTGAAAACCAAACCAACGTATATCACAATAGAGGACTTGCATGTAAAAGGGATGATGAAGAATAAGCATCTATCTAAAGCAGTCGTAAGGCAAGGTTTTTATACGTTTCAAATATGGTTATTAGCAAAGTGTAAAGAATATGGCATTGAATTACGACAAGTAGACAGATTCTATCCTTCTTCTAAATTATGCTCATGTTGTGGCCGTAAGAAAGTGGATTTAAAACTGTCTGACAGAGTATATACGTGTGAGTGTGGAAATGAAATGGATAGAGATTTAAACGCATCCATCAACCTTTTACAAGCAAAAGAATATACTATACTAACATAAATAGTAGGTATATATGTACGGTGGGCTACATCGGAATTAACGCCTGTGGAGAGCCATATAAACCAAAGTAGCGAGTAGTTGGCAAAATGGGGTTCATAGAAGCAGGAAAACTCTAAGAGTATATATTTGTATATATTTTTAGTAGCAGAGACAATATACGTGAAGATTAAAGGCATTGAACCGACACCAAGTCCAAATACAATGAAGATTATTTTAAATGAAGTATTACCAGCAGGAGCACGAAACAATTATACGCGTGATAATGCAAATGAGGCTCCAGAGAGAGTGCAGCAAATTTTGCAAATTGAAGGTGTAAAAGGTGTGTATCATGTAGCGGACTTTTTAGCAGTAGAGCGTAATGCGAAATATGACTGGAAACATATTTTACAGCAAGTTCGTGCAGTTTTTGGTGAAGAAGTCGTAACAGGGAGCGAACAAGAACAAAATGCCCACTTTGGGGAAGTGAAAGTGTTTATTCAAATGTTTTTTACCATTCCAATGCAAGTGAAACTAACTGATGGTACAACTGAGGAACGCGTAGGATTACCAGATCGTTTCAAGGAAGCGATTATGAAAGTGCAAATGTCAGCTCCAAATGTTGTGAAAGAGCGGAAATGGGCCCAGCAAAGTACGCGTTATGGTAGCTTTGAAGAGATTGGAAAAGAAGTTGTGGAAGAGGTTGTTGCGGCATATCCACCTGATCGTGTAGATGCGATTGTCCAAGAATTATTACAACAAGCAGGAGAGGCTGAAGTAACGATTACAAAGCGTGAGCCATATAAAGTAACAGAGGAAATGATGAATGATTCTGATTGGACAAAACGCTATGCAGCGCTTGAACAAATGGATCCAACAGAAGAAGATATTCCTGTACTAGAGAAAGCGTTAGAAGATGAAAAAGTATCGATTCGCCGCTTAGCAACTGCTTATTTAGGAATGGTCAAAGGGAATCGTGTCTTACCTTTACTCTATAAGGCATTATTAGATAGATCTGTCAGTGTACGCCGCACAGCAGGTGATTGCTTATCAGATATCGGTGACCCTGCTGCAATGTTTGTGATGATTAAAGCGTTAAAAGATTCAAGTAAACTTGTACGCTGGCGTGCGGCAATGTTTCTATTTGAAATTGGTGACGAAAGTGCGATTCCAGCACTTCGCGTAGCGCAAGAGGATCCGGAATTTGAAGTCGCAATGCAAGCACGTTTAGCACTTGAACGCATTGAAGGCGGAGAGGAAGCAAAGGGTTCTGTTTGGAAGCAAATGACGGAGTACCGAAAAGGAGAATAATAGCTATGATTGCCTTTTACGATAGCTGGTGTCCGATGTGTACAAAGATTGCAAATCGAACGAAGGAACTAGATAAAAAGGGGAAAATAACATTTGTTTCTTTTCGTGAAGAAGAAATTGTTCAGCAATATTGTTTATCAGAAGAGATGCAGCAAAACATGGAGAAACATTTATACATTTATAAAGATGCGCGCTGGTATAAAGGGATTCAAAGTATATATGTCTTAACGAAAGTAATTCCTGCATACTGGGCAATCGTACCTTTTATTAAACTATCGATTCTTTTCGGATTTGGTCATACCTTATATGATTATATTGCGACGAAAAGGGAAATTGTTCCTGTTGGACATTGTAAAAATGGTGTTTGTGAAGTCCAAAGGAAAAAATAAGAAAGTCATCACGTTTCTTTTGCGTCTAGTATTAGAGCGTGATATGATGAATTTGGAATGAAAGTTGAAGGAGAGATTGGTAACATGACAAATGCATATGAAGAATACATGCGCCAAATGGTAATTCCAATGCGCCAAGAATTAGTGCGCGCTGGATTTAAAGAATTAACAACAGCAGAAGATGTACAAGAATTCATGGAAAATGTAGAAGGGACAACATTAGTCGTTGTGAACTCTGTTTGTGGTTGTGCGGCAGGTTTAGCGCGTCCATCAGCTGGTCAAGCGGTAGTACGTTCTGAGAAGCAACCTAACAATCTTGTTACTGTATTTGCAGGTCAAGATAAAGAGGCAACAGCGATGATGCGCTCTTACTTTGATGATATCCCGCCATCTTCACCATCTATGGCACTATTAAAAGGAAAAGAAGTTGTTCACTTCATTCACCGCCATGAAATTGAAGGTGCAACAATGGACGCTATTATTCAAAACTTAGAACAAGCTTTTGAAAAGCATTGCTAAAAAGGGAGAGATTTTCTCCCTTTTTCTTTTTAATGAGGTGAAGGAATGATTGTAACGACAGCAGGACGAACAAATAAAGAAATGACCGCATATGCTGAAAAAATAGCAATGGATTTACAAAGTTCTTTTCTTGTTAGGAATGATCGTCCTATTTATGAATTACATGAGCAATATAAACAAGATGTACTTGTTGCTCAGAAAAATCGATTAGCGATTTACCCGCAAGGAACGGAAGAATCGTTCTTTTTTCATCCAAACTCAGCGATGTTTCGCGTGAAGCGATTAATGCGCGGTGAACATGATCCATTTCTGCAAGCCGCGCAGCTAGAAGAAGGGATGACAGTGTTAGATTGTACACTAGGTATGGCATCTGATAGCATTGTGGTAAGTTATGCTGTAGGAGAAGCGGGACAAGTCACTGGAATAGAAGGTAATCGCTATATGGCATATTTGATTGAAAAAGGTCTTCAGCAGTGGGATGCAGGTGTAAACGAAATTAACGAAGCAATGCAGCGAATTACAGTGAAGCATACGGAGCATTTATCTTTTTTGCAACAATGTGCAGATCACAGCTATGATGTAGTATATTTAGATCCGATGTTTGAAGAAACAGTATTAGAATCAGACGGTATTCGTGGTTTAAAACATTTTGCATTGTACAACGATATTACGGATGAGACAATGCAAGAGGCTAAGCGTGTTGCGCGAAAACGAGTTGTGTTAAAGGATCATTTTCGCAGCATGCGCTTTGAAAAACATAACTTCTTTGTCTATAAACGAAAAAGCGCAAAATTTCATTTTGGTGTAATTGAAACTTGCTAATTATTAGACAATATGTATAATAGATTATAATAAATTTTATAGAAAATCTTGGATGAAGAGAGTAATTATTTTCAGAAGCAATAGCGAGCTAGGGATGGTGAAAGCCTAGTGCAGAGAAAATAATGAAGCGCACTTCGAAGATGCTGCTTGAATGGTGTAGTAGAGTAAGCCGGGGCTCCCTAACCTCGTTATAAACGGGAAAGTGGTTCGTAATGAACAACAAGGGTGATACCACGGGTGTAAACTCGTCTCTTTTTTAGAAAAGAGGCGAGTTTTTTTATTGATAAAAAGGAGGAAGATACTGATGGAATATAAAATGAAGTTTGCACAGCATGTATTCGACGTATTAGAACCAGGTTTATCATTAGAACAAATTGCTGCTTTAATTGAAACACCGAAGCAAGATGAGTTTGGAGATGCTGCTTTTCCTTGCTTCACATTAGCAAAGCAATATAAAAAAGCACCAGCAGTTATTGCGCAGGAACTAGCAGATAAATTATCTCACCCATTTTTTACAAAAGTAGAAGCTGTTGGACCGTATGTAAATGTGTTCTTCGATCGTCAAACTGTAAGTAATGAAGTGTTAAATGCAATACTAAACGAAAAAGAAGAATATGGACAGCTATACTTTGGACAAGAAAAAACGGTTGTAATTGACTATTCATCTCCTAATATCGCGAAGCCGTTTTCGATGGGACATTTACGTTCTACAATGATTGGAAATGCATTAAAACATATATGTGAAAAATGTGGTTATGAAGTTGTAGGCATTAACTACGTTGGTGACTGGGGAACTCAGTTTGGAAAACTGATTACCGCCTATAAAAAATGGGGCGATGAAGAGCTTGTTAGAGAAGATCCGATTCGCGAGTTATTTAAGTTATACGTACGTTTTCATGAAGAAGTAAAAGAGTATCCAGAGCTTGAAGAAGAAGGGCGTGCTTGGTTTAAGAAGCTAGAGGATGGCAATGAAGAAGCGGTATATTTGTGGAACTGGTTCCGTCACGAATCGTTAAAAGAGTTCTCTCGCATTTATGAACTGCTTGGCGTAGAATTCTCGAATTTTCAAGGAGAAGCATTTTACAATGATAAGATGGATGATTTCGTTAAACTTCTAGAAGAAAAATGTTTATTAGAAGAATCAGACGGAGCGCAAGTTGTTAATTTAGAAGAAGAAGGAATGCCGCCATGTTTAATTAAAAAGTCAGATGGTGCTACGCTCTATGCAACGCGTGATTTAACAGCTGCATTATATCGTCAAAACACGTATTCATTTGATAAAGCACTATATGTCGTTGGAGATGAACAAAGTTTACATTTCTCGCAATTTTTCACTGTACTAAAGAAATTAGGATTCCAGTGGGTAGAAGGCATGTCTCACGTTCCATTCGGACTTATTTTAAAAGATGGTAAGAAAATGTCTACTCGTAAAGGGAAAGTTGTTTTATTAGAAGAGGTGTTAGAAGAAGCAATTACGCTAGCAAAGCAAAATATTGAAGAGAAGAATCCTAACTTAAAGAACAAAGATAAAGTAGCAAAACAAGTTGGGGTTGGCGCAGTTATTTTCCATGACTTGAAAAATGAACGCATGCATAACATTGAATTTTCGCTTGAAAATATGTTGAAATTCGAAGGGGAAACGGGACCATACGTACAATACACACATGCGCGTACTTGTTCACTATTGAAAAAAAGCGATATCGATATTGAAAAACAAGAGTTACAGTTAACAGACGATATAAGCTGGTCCGTTATAAAACTATTGCATCGTTTTCCACAAGTCATTGAAACTGCGTTTGCGAAATATGAACCATCTCATATTGCGAAATATATACTAGACGTAGCACAAGCATTTAATAAATATTACGGTAACATTCGTATTTTAGAAGAAAATGCAGAGAGAGAAAGTAGACTTGCTCTCGTATATGCGGTAGCAGTTGTATTAAAAGAAGGATTGCGTTTACTCGGGGTGGAAGCGCCTGAGGAGATGTAGAAGGCAGAAAAGAGAAAGGAATTAAATATGTATCAATTCCTTTCTCTTCTCAACATTGATCTATTTTTTTAGTACATTTTTAAGTTCCAGCAAATTAGAAATTTCATAAGTAGGTTTAAATTCTGATGTATTTACAATTTTATTAGGGTTAAACCAGCACGTATCGATACCAAAATTGATTCCGCCTTGTATATCAGAACTTAAGCTATCTCCCACCATTAATACTTTGCTCTTGTCAGCATACTTTAAATTGTTTAAAGCGTGTTCAAATATTTTAGCATCTGGCTTCGATACATTTACATCCTCAGAGACTACTATATCTTCAAAGTATTTTGCTATAGTAGATTTCCGTATTCTATTATCTTGAACATCTTTGAGACCATTGGTGATTATAGAAAGTCTATAGTCTTTATGCAGACTTTCTACAAGATCTATACTCTCATCATATAAAAAAGATGCATTAGATAAATGTTTCATATATAATTGTGCAAATTCAACTTCATCAAATTCAGCATTTAATTTATTTGATAACCGTTTAAATCTTTCTAAATTTAAGTTTTTCTGAGTAATAAGTCCATCTTCTAGTTCTTTCCACATAGCTGTATTGATGGCCTTGTATACTTTTAAATGATAACTTTCATCATATTCTATATTATACGCCAGCATCGTATTTTTAAGTGCATGTTTTTCAGACTTTTTAAAGTCAAATAAAGTCTCGTCTGCATCAAATATTATTATTTCGTACTTCATATTAATCCTCCAAATATAGTTAGTTTTTATAGTTAACATATACAAACTTCTTATCAACGTGCTCATATGAGGGCCTGTTATACGTCAAAGTGCTAGATTTTAGATAAAACACCTTCAATTTTTTTTGATACATAATAAATTACAATATTTATAAAGTGTTGTATATAACATATGTCATAATGATCGGGGACGGGGAGTATGAGGAATTTTGAGAACGGTAAAATTACCTATATCTATCATATTTTGCATATTATAAAAACAATGTTAAGTATGTTGCATGTAGCGTATTCACTGCTTTTGCTCACGGAAAGATTTTGTAATATATTGTTTTTGGACTAGTGCTTTGATGACTTTTAATGTAAACTGTTTCATAGGAAGACTTCTTTTCTGTGAATTTTTTGAGGTAACTCAATTCTCACAAGAAAAGGCTTTTTTTACGTCTTTATTCATTTACACAAAATATTTTATACTCTCTAAGTATTCGAATAAGAAAAAAACAAATCAATTAAACTTACAATTTAAATTTAATAGGGGATAAGAATGATGAGTAAAAGTAATAAGTTAAAGATACGTAGTAAATCAGTTGCGGTGCTAGGGGTAACTGGGGCATGTTTATTTTTATCAGAACCAATGTTGATAAAAGCTGATAACTTACAATCTAACATTACAAAAGTACAAGAAAATCAAGTTGGTGATAACTTACAAGGTAAAGATAGTAAATCGAATGATTTACAAGATAAATCACAAGATAATAGCTTCAAAACAGATAATTTACAAACAGATAACTCGCAAACTAATGGAGTTAAATCGAATAATTCACAAAACCCACAAGATAGTAATGTTAAATCAGAAAATGTACAGGGTATAGATGTAGAATCAAATAGTCAACAAGATAACAGTGCTAAATCATATAACATAAAAAGTAATGAGGTCAAATCAGTTAATAAATCATCTAACTCACAACCTAGCACAACAAATGTACAAGAGACTCAAATTATTGAGTTTTCACAAGGTAATGGTATTTGGTCTGTGCCATATGGATTACAAGGTGCAAACTATATTGATTCTACAAATAAGTATGCAGGAAAAGAAGTTCGACTGATTCAAAAAATGGTAGTAAATAATGCAACTTGGTATCAATTTAGTATAGACGGTAAAACAATAGGTTGGTTAGATAGTAAAGTATTAAGTAAATTATCGAACATACAAGAAATAAATCAAGACTCTATAATGGGTGCGACCTATAATAATGGTATTTGGTCTTTACCGTATGGCGTTAAGGGTGCAAACTATGTAGATAATTCAGACAAATATGCTTACGATAACATTAAATTAATAGAAAAAGCAGATTTTGGAGATACAACTTGGTATAAATTTAGTGTGAACGGTAAAGTAATCGGTTGGGTTGACTCTAAAGCATTAGACAAAGATGGGGTAAAACCTGTGAATTTCTCTGTAACAATTGGAACTACAAACGGTAATGGGATATGGTCAAAACCTTATGGTGTGATGGATGCTCAATACTTAAGTTCTACTAATGATTATGCTTATCAAACATTACAAGTAATAAAGACAGTTAAAAAGGGAGTTACAAACTGGTATCAAGTTAAAAATGATAAAGGGATAGTTGGTTGGATAGATGGTGATAAAGCCGTAACTGACTTGGGAAATTTACCTGTTGAAAACAGTTCAGTACTAATTGGCGGTTCTGCAAAACCTTCTGACGGTGTTTGGAGTGTACCATATGGGGAATATGGTGCTAACTGGATTGCATCTGTTAGTGATTACAGCTTTAAACAAGTTAAAGTTATTCAAAAAGTGAAGAAAAATAATGTTGTGTGGAGTAAAATCACATTAGGGGATAAAGTACTAGGTTGGGTTGATTCAAGAACATTATCCAATCTTGTGATTAATGATGAAAATAAAACTGTATTATTAGGCGATACATACGGTCACTCTATTTGGACTTTACCTTATGGTGAAGAGAACGCTAAATATGTAGGTTCTGCAAATAACTATGTAAATAAACCTATTAAAGTAATTGGTAGTTTAACAACGGAACAAACAGTTTGGTATCATTTTACAGTAGACGGTAAAGAAGTTGGTTGGGTTGACTCTAAAGTAGTTTCTAATGCATCTAACATAGTAGAAATGAATGAGACTTATCATGTATCAAATACTCAGGGCCATACTGTATGGTCAAGACCTTATGGTATGCAAAATGCATCTTATATTGGCTCTGCTTCTGATTTTGCTAATAAGAACTTAAATGTGAAATTATCTGTAAATTACAACGGTGTAACGTGGTATGCTTTTAGAGACAAGAAGGGAAGTTTAAATTGGATAGATAGTAGAGCAGTTGTTCAAGGTTCTACTTACCCACATTTGGATGTGCCGATTATTAATCAACGTGATCCTTATATTCCATCAAGAAATTTAGTATCCGGTTGTGAGATAACATCTGTAACTATGATGTTACAATATGCAGGTGCGAACGTAGATAAAGTTCAACTTGCATACGAAATGCCATATTCTAGTATTGATCCAAATCAAGGTTTTGTAGGAGACCCTTTTGGTAGAGGGTGGACAATATATCCTCCAGCTTTGATGAATTTAGTACGTAAATACACAGGTAGTGCAATAAATCTAACTGGTTTAGAAATAAAAAGAAATTTAGACGAGGGGAAACCTGTTGTAGTTTGGATGACTATGCATGGTTTTACAGTTCACGCTATTACGCTTGTAGGATATGATGAAAACTATTTTTATTATAACGATCCTTGGACTGGTGAGAAAAACGCTTCTATGTATTGGTCTGACTTTTATAACAATTGGTCTACACAAAATAGACGAGCAATTTCATATTAAAGTATTGGGTAGAGTTTAACATTTTCAGCCAATTCATTTCCATCTTCTAAATGTGCAGGGCGTTGCCCGATGAAAGGTGGAGATGAATTGGCTTTTTGCATAGAAAAACATACATTTTTATCCTAAAACCTACTTATGAAAGGATCTTTGCAAAATAAATGCCCCTTGATTGGCAATTTCAAGTATAAAGCTATTTTTAGTAGGTGTCCCAATTCATTAGGGGCAAAGGAAAAAGTGTAAACATCAAATAATTAATTATTAAAGAATCCTAAAGCATACTTCACACCTTCATGAATATCAATCGTTTCGTATCCTGCTAATTCTTCAAGGGTAATATGCATTTTGACATTTTCTAATTCGAAACCACTGTCTAAGTCAATATTTAGGAGAACTTCATATCCATCAGTAGTAGCATTCGTTTCCATAATGTTAAAAGTTTGAATTGCTGTACCTGTTTCATACTCGATTGGTTCTATAAAATCTGACATAAAAACACCACCATTTTGTTTTAAAATCTAGTACTTGATGTATGGATTACTTCGTTTTTTCCTGATAATAAACATGTTTGATTCTTTCAGTAGTTTAACCATGCGACATTCTGTTATTCATGTAACGTTCTTAAAGAAGTAGAATAAAAAAGAGTAGTAAAGATAAAAATGAAATAAACATAAATCAGAAAAAACATTCTAAATTAATTGACAATTGGAGTTGCATTGGAATAAAATAACTGTTAATAAAAGTATACAAATCTGATGACGAGAACGAGTAAAATATATCACTGTTCCCCAGAGAGTCGGTGCCTTGCTGAGAGCCGGTGTTCGGTATATGTTTGAAAATCATCTCCGAGGAGTCGAGCTGAACATAGTAAGTTCGAACGGTTGTCTACCGTTACAAGGAACGCGTATGATTGTACGTTGCTGAGTGCTATTGATGAACGATTAATCAATAGAAGTAGGGTGGTAGCGCGGGTAAACCCGTCCCTAATGATAGGGACGGGTTTTTTGTGTACTTTTAATTATTTCTTAAGGAGTGATTGTAGATGAAGAAGGTAGATGTGAAAGAATTAGCTGTAAGGAGAGAAGCGCGAATTCGTAAGCAATGGAATGAACAGAATACCTTTGTGCAATCGATTCGAAATCGTGAAGGTGCACAATCTTTCGTATTTTATGAAGGACCGCCAACTGCGAATGGTCTTCCACATGTTGGGCATGCCCTAGGACGTACCATTAAAGATTTGGTTGCAAGATATAAAACGATGACAGGATATAAAGTACTGCGTAAGGCTGGATGGGATACACATGGATTACCGGTGGAATTAGGCGTTGAAAAGCAGCTTGGTATTTCTGGTAAACATGATATTGAAAAGTACGGTGTAGAAGCCTTTCTGGCAAAGTGTAAAGAGAGTGTATTTACGTATGAAAAGCAGTGGCGTGAGTTTACAGAGAGTATTGGTTACTGGGTTGATATGGATGCGCCGTATATCACGTTAGATAATTCCTATATTGAAAGTGTTTGGCATGTTCTTGGAACGATTCATGAAAAAGGATTGCTGTATAAAGGTCACCGCGTCTCTCCTTATTGCCCAAGCTGCCAAACATCATTAAGCTCACATGAGGTGGCGCAAGGATATAAAACAGTGAAGGATTTAAGTGCAACAGTTAAATTTCAGCTTACAGGTCGGGAAAACGAGTATCTTCTAGGCTGGACAACGACGCCATGGACGCTTCCAGCTAATGTAGCGCTAGCAGTTCACCCAGAGCTGGAATATGTGAGGGTGCAGCAAGGGGATGCGGTTTATATTGTGGCGAAAGAGTTAGCAAAAGATGTCCTGCAGCAAGAGTATAAAGTGTTATCTGTTCACAGGGGAAGCGAGTTAACAGGTCTTTCTTATATACCGCCATTTCAATTTGCAGAAGTCACAAATGGTTATTTTGTTGTAAATGCTGACTTTGTCACAGCCAATAGCGGTACTGGAATTGTTCATATTGCACCTGCATACGGAGAAGATGATTATAAAGTGGTCCAAGAACATGGACTATCATTTGTGAATGTTGTAAACGAGAAGGGCGAATATACATCTGATGTTCCTTTTTTACAAGGGAAATTTGTAAAAGAATGTGATATTGATATTGTTCGCTATTTAGCTGAGCATGGTCTTCTTTATCATAAGGAGAAGTATGAACATAGTTATCCGCATTGTTGGCGCTGCGATTCACCGCTACTTTATTATGCAAATGAAAGTTGGTTCATTCGAACAACTGCGTTAAAAGAGCAATTTTTACAAAATAATAATGAAGTAACATGGTATCCAGAACATATTCAACATGGTCGGTTTGGTAACTTTTTAGAAAACATGGTTGATTGGAATATTAGCCGGAAACGATATTGGGGTACACCGCTAAATGTATGGGAGTGTGAAGCTTGTTACCATCAATTTGCCCCGAAAAGCATTGAAGAATTAAGAAAATACGCAATTGGAATGGTTGATGAAAATATTGAACTGCATAAACCATATGTAGATGAAGTGAAAATCAGTTGTTCCGAATGCGGTGAAACAATGAAACGTACGCCAGAAGTAATTGATGTTTGGTTTGATAGTGGCTCGATGCCATTTGCTCAGTATCATTATCCATTTGAAAATAAAGAGTTATTTGAAGAACAGTTTCCATCGGATGTTATTGCTGAAGGAATTGAGCAGACGCGCGGTTGGTTTTATAGCTTACTTGCAGTGTCTACACTGTACACTGGAAGAGCCCCGTATAAGCGTGTATTATCACTTGGGCATGTGTTAGATGAAAATGGGCAAAAAATGTCAAAAAGTAAAGGGAATGCGTTAGACCCAGTAGATTTAGTAGAGAAATTTGGAGCGGATGCTTTGAGGTGGGCGCTGCTTGTAGATAGTGCGCCGTGGAATCCGAAACGATTTTCAGAACGAACTGTACAAGAAGCAAAGTCGAAACTAGTTGATACGTTGTTAAATGTATATAGTTTTTACGTATTGTACGCGGAATTAGATGAATACAATCCAAAACAGGAATATCGTACAAAGAAAACAAAACTGGATGAATGGGTATTATCAAGGCTGCATAGTACGATTCAGAAGGTAAGTATAGCTTTAGAAGATTATCAATTTACAACAGCTGCACGTGAAATAGCGTTATTAGTTGAAGAAGTAAGTAATTGGTATGTAAGGCGCTCACGCAATCGTTTTTGGGCATCTGGTATGAATGCTGAAAAAGCGGCAGCATACGCTACACTTTACGAGGTACTTGTTACGATTAGTAAGCTGCTTGCACCGTTTACACCATTTTTAGCTGAAGATATTCATTTCAATTTAGAAGGCAGCAGTGTTCATTTGGCGGATTATCCAGTATGTGAAGAAGCGCTAATTCAGAAACAGCTTGAAAGAGAGATGGCAGCTGTTTTACAAGTAGTTGAGCTTGGACGTAGCATTCGTAATCAACACACATTAAAAGTAAAACAACCATTAGCAAAACTTGTTGTATTTGAGAATACGAAGGAAGAAATGGATTGGGATTCGTATAAAGAAATTATAATGGATGAGCTGAATGTGAAAGAAGTGACGATCGAACATAGCGAAGCGGAGTATTTGTCATATCAGTTAAAGTTAAACTTTAAACAGGCAGGACCGAAGTTTGGAAAACAAATCAATTTGGTCAATCATTGGTTGCAAAATTTATCTAATGAAGAAGTAAAAGTGTTTCTAAAGGATGAAAATGGAGCATGTCAATTGTCGTCTGGAGAAGTTGTCACAGTAACATTAGAAGATGTGTTTGTTGAAAAAGTACCGAAAACAGGATTTGCTGATGCTGCGAATGGGTTATATACCGTTATGGTGGACACGAATGTGACGGTTGAATTGTTGGAGGAAGGCATGGCGCGAGAATTTATTCGCGCTGTGCAGGAATATCGCAAACAATTGAATTTGCCAGTAAATTTGCGAGTAGACATTGAAATTGAATGTGACGAGGAATTACGGGATGTAATGATGAAGTATAAAGAATTACTGCAAGAAAACTTACTGATGAAACAATTATTTATCATGGAATCGATGCAACAAGCAGAACAAATCCAAGTAGGAAATAAGCAGGTATTGATTCATCTTAGAGCGAACGAAATATAAGATAAGAAAAACAGAGTGTACGCTCTGTTTTTTCTTTTAAAAAAACTGTGAAAAACATTGTAAGTTCTATAGCTAGTATATAAAATTATGAAAAAAGAATGGAGTGAAAAGATGCGAGATTTTGAGACATTAAGGGTATATGTAAAAAAGAAAGAATTTTTAAATGGTTTATCGGAAATTCAAAAGGAAATTGAGGAAATAAGAGGAAAAAATTCCTTTTCCTATATGAAAGAACGGTTAGGTAAAATTTCTTCAGAAGAAGATTTTTATACACTCATTCAATTGTTAGATGAAGGCTTGATGCCATCTTATAGTAGATTTGTGGTGCGATATGCGCATCGTCGTTTTAACAGTTTTCGGACGCTTACTTGGTTTTGTGATGATTTAATTGATGAACGAAAATCATTAGATGCAGAAGATTTGTTAAAAGAGGCATTGCAAAAAGAAGATAATGGTGTTAAAAAAGAGCACCTTGCAAAGGCATATTTCGTATTGGCACGCTGCATACTTGAAATGCGTCGTTATGAAGAAGCTTATACTTATATGAATAAAGCAGAAGAGTTAAGTGAGATTCCGATTTTTGATAAATGGGGCTACTTTTATTTATTTAAAGGCGATTGGCTAAAGGCAGAAGAAGTACTGCGAAAAGGAATGAATTGTGAGGAATGTGCAGATACATCAACATATTTATTGGCTGAGTTGTATTCTATGAAAGGGGAACATGAAAAGTCATTACAAATCATTACGGAAGCGATGAGGAAATTTCCACAAGTTCCGTTCTTTTATTTAGAAAAGATAAAAAGATTATATGATAAAAAAGCATATGATGAGTTGAGACAAGTTTTACATGAAGTTCAAAACTTGTTGCCATTTCATAGTTATCAACCGTATTTCTCACAAATTTGGGCGGAATTCTATTATATGAAAGGTGATTGGACTACTCTGCAAACATTGCTAGAAAACGAGAATAGTTTAAAGGATTCTCCTTATCACAACGCATTGCGCTTTGCTGAGAAAAAAGAAGTGATGCTTTCAATTATACCTGTCGTGCAGAAAGATAACTTTTGCGTACCTGCAAGTATAGAAATGGTATTGAAGCTTTTTGGAAAACACAAAACGCAAGATGAAATTGCCAAGCACATTTTTGATGGAATAGGATCAAAGTTATCAAAAACAGTTGAATACGTAGAAGCGATCGGTTATAAAAGTTGTTTCTTTGTAGGTACAGTAAATATGTATAAAAAATTTATCGATGCCGGTGTTCCGGTTTTGCTTAGTGTCGATATAGATCATGTTTCACATGTGCAATTGGTAGTTGGCTATAATGATCAGCTGCAAGTTTTATATATTCAAGATCCAAATTTTGCAGAGCGCACACTTGTTACATATGAAGAATTTGCAAAGCAGTATGTAAATACGAATTATTTATCCATCGCAATTGTTCCAAATGAGAAAAGTGAGCTTCTTTCTTCATTATGTAAAGAAGATGATTTGTATTTCCGGCGCATCTTTTCGTTAACAGATCAAATGGAATTTGCTGAACATGACGATGTGGAAAATTTATTAAGGCTTTTACACGAGCATAAAGAAAATCCGTATACATGGCTATATGCGATTAAGCATTTAGATTTACAAGACGGAAAGGAGTTTGTATATAACTGTGCGAAGCGCGCTTTATATGCTTATCCGGAATCCGATTATGTAAAACTTCATGCAGCGCAATGTTTTGTGCGCATCGAAGAACTAGAACAAGCATATACAGTATTAGAACAAGTAAATCATAAAGTTGTTAATCCATTCTATCATTTTACTCAAGGACGCATTGCGTTCGATGAATCTCGTTATGATGATATGATTGCTAGTTTTCGTGCGTCGCTCCAGCTAGACCCTGATCAGCCAGTAGCTTGGAGTTATATGGCCATTGGATATATGTATTTAGATGATTTGAAGCAGGCTCTAAAGTATTCGTCTATTGCAACGAGTCGTCACGAAGATCGTTTTGTTTTCGTTAATCATGCCCTTATTTTAATGGATGCGGACCAAAACGAAGAAGCATATGAAGTGTTTACTACGTTGTTAAAACAATATAAACGAGACGGATATGTCTGGTGTGAGCGTGCTAGGTGTGCTCATAAATTAGGAAAGTTAAGATCGGCAATTCGCGGACTTCAAGTTGGCAAGGAATTAGATCGTCAACTACCGCTTCCATATATCATGTTAGCTGATATTTATGAAGCAGAATTAGACGAGGAAAGAAAAGCAGAAGAGGTTTTACTAGAAGGAATGCAACATGATGTCCAATCAGCTGCATTATATGCGAAATTAGGTGATTTTTATTTAGAACGAGAGCAATATGAAAATGCACTGAAAATGTATGAAGTCGGGCTTCAACATGACGAGGAAGATGCATCCTTTCATATAGGAATTAGTGAAGTTTACATGAAACAAAAAAGCTATGAAACAGGAAAACAATATATTTTTAGACTGAAAGAACAGTTTACTGAAGATAGCGACTTCCTTATTAATGCTGGAAAAATATTATGGAATGCTGCTATGGATCAAAACATAGAACAAAGAGAATTAGAATCAGCTCTAACGATAATGGAAGAAGGAATCGTTTGTATACAAAATAATTTCCGGGATGCATTAGAAATATATGTAACCCAACTAGAAGATACACCATTTTTACAAAGAGGAATTTCGTTTTTAAGTACTTTAGTTGAAAAAGATAATCGTAATATAGATTATTTATGTTATTTAGGTATTTTACAGGAGTCGGCTGGAAATTATATGAAAGCTATTCAACTGTATGAGCAAGCAGCGCAGATCACTGAAGATCCATTCTCGCATTTTAGGGTCGGGGAAGTGTATAAAACATTGGAAGAAAGGGAACAAGCAAAAAAAGCTTTTTTACAATGCGTGAAACGAGATTCTACTTTTGCAATGGCGCATTTAAAATTGGCTGAACTTTACTTTGTGGAAGAAGATTTAGAAAACGAACAACATCACATGTTTGCAGGTTGTAAACATGCACCTTTATTAGTAAATATGGAACATTTAGCGAATATATCAGTAAAAATTGGGCGTCATAAGGAACTAATTGCGTATTTAAACAAAAAGAAAGGGATTGTTTCTGAAGTATGGCGTTTAAATAGTCTTGCATATGTGTACGGGGCATCTGGTGATGGGCAGAAAGAACGTGTTTATATAGAACAGGCACTGGCAAAGGAAAATAATCATGAAGAGATATTACATCATTATGCGAAAATATTACTTGCCTCGCATGAAAAAGAAGGCTTACATGTTATTGAAAAGCTTATTATGCAAAATGTTCACAATGAAGAAGTGTATGTAACGTATATAGAAGAGTTGCGAAAGCAAAGAAAAAATATAAGTGATAGTTTGGGGAATTTAGACATATCAAAAGAAGAAAAAAGCTATGCGTTTATGTATGCAGCTTCTGCACTTGAACAAAAATTTATGGAACAGATGGAGCAAGAAGAACAAACAGGAGCATTTTTTACGAAAATGTATCGCCGCATTCGAAAACGTGCGCAAGATGTACTTTCTATTACATCTATTATTGATTTGTATGAAACGGCAATTCAGCTAAATCAAGAGAACTATACAGTGGTACAGCGATTTGCTCACTTTTATGTAAATGGTGATCTTAATGATGATGCAATAGAAACATTGCGTAAGACGCTTGAAAACCATTGGAATTATGAAATCGCACATCAGTTAATTATGCTGCTTTTAGAACATGCAGATGACAATGAGGAAAGGCTGCAAGAGGCATTGCGTGAAACAGAGCACCTTTTGCAAGAAAGGCCGATGGACGCATCGATTCAAATGCTACATGGTACGATATTACTAGATTTACAAAGGGAAGAAGAAGGAGAGGATATTCTCCGTGCTTTAATAGAGGATGTTCCAATGATGAGTGGTAGTTTTATACATTTAGGTGCTCTTTATAATAATCAAGAGCGTTACCGAGAAGCGATTGTTATATTGGAAAAAGGATTAGAGCATCATCCAGAAGAGGATGAACTATATATCGGTCTTGGTGTTTCCCATCATCTAAACGGTGATACAGAAAGAGCGTTGCAACTCATGAATGATGTATTATTGATGGATGAATCACATTTGAATGCCAGGTATAATAAAGCATGCTATTTAGCTGTATTAAATCGAAATGAAGAAGCGACCACTGAATTAGAGCGCGTATTACAAGAAGATGAAAGCGGCTATTTTGTAGAATTAATGGAAGAGGACCCAGATCTAATACGTATTAAAAAATATGTAAAGCAGTATATTTGATGAATTTTTGGAAAGTTTATAACAAAACCATATCGGATGAGCTGAAGAAGTAAGTGAAATGATTTTTCGAATTATTAAAAAATATCTTGCATTTCGTCGTTTGAAAGGATAGAATATTCCGTAAATATAAAAAGCGATGAGCAGGAAAAGTACATCGTGAACTGATCTACAGAGAGCAATCGGTAGCTGAGAAGATTGCGATGCAGCGTGATGGAAAGACACCTGTGAGTGTTATTTTGAACGTGAAGAACTAGTAAAAGTAAACGGAACCTACCGTTATCAGGCGAAAAGTGGTCAATATGACAATTTGGGTGGTACCGCGGTGAAATCCGTCCCTTTTATAGGGGCGGATTTTTGTATTCTTTGAAAGGGGTGAGCGGCCGTGGATGATGATGACAACGATAATAATAAATTTACAATCATACAATTAATAGTAGGAGGCGGAATGTATGAGTCAACAAATGAAGCGGTCGCTTATTAGCGAATGTACACCGCATGAAACAGTTGTGTTACAAGGATGGGTGAAGAAAATTCGTCATTTAGGGAATATTAGCTTTTTATTACTTCGTGATCGAACAGGCGTCATGCAATGTGTACTTGAAAAAGAATGGTCTGGATATAAAGTAGAAGTAGAAAGTGTTATGCAAATTACAGGAAAAGTAATTGAGACAGAGAAAACGGAACTTGGAGTAGAGTTGTTAGTAGAGGATGTGCAGCTTATAAATGGCGCTGAGCCAATTCCATTTGAAGTGAATAAAAAGAAACTGCAGGTCGGTTTAGATCAAATGTTACATTCACGAACATTATCACTTCGGCATGAAAAAGTGCAAGCGATTTTTACAATTAAATCAATGTTTGCACATGCCTTTAGCGAATATTTACTACAACATGATTTTACAAGAATTTTCACACCGAAAATTGTTTCACAAGGAGCGGAAGGCGGAGCAAACGTATTTCAGTTTCAATATTTTGAAAAAGAAGCATATTTAGCACAATCACCGCAGTTTTATAAACAAATGATGGTTGCGGGTGGATTAGAACGTGTTTTTGAAGTGGCACCTGTGTACCGCGCTGAACATCACAATTCATCTCGTCATTTAAACGAATACATTTCCTTAGACGTTGAGCTTGCATTTATTGAAGACTTTTATGAAGTAATGAAACTTGAAATGGATGTACTTCGGTATATGTTTGGAAAAGTACAGCAATATTGTGCAAAGGAGTTACATTTGCTTCACATTGAAATTCCGGTTATTACAAACATTCCAAAACTAACGGTGACGGAAGCACAAAATATTTTACAAAAAGAGTATCGAAAAGAATCGCCAATTGGCGATTTAGATTCAGAAGGAGAAAAATTGCTTGGGAAGTATGTAAAAGAAACATACAATAGCGATTTTGTCTTTATCACTCATTATCCGAAAGAAACACGTCCGATGTATACAATGCCAAATCAAGAGAATCCTTCTATCACAGACTCTTTTGATTTATTGTATAAGGGATTGGAAATTACATCGGGGGCGCAGCGTATTCACAATTATGATATGTTAGTTCGCTCCTTTGAAGAAAAGGGATTGAATGTAGAAAACTTTCAATCGTATATCGATACATTCCGTTTTGGATGTCCGCCGCATGGTGGATTTGCGATTGGATTAGAACGGCTTGTATATAAATTTTTAAACTTATCAAACGTTCGTGAAGCAAGCGCATTTCCGAGAGACTGTACGCGGTTAGTGCCGTAATATATAGTGAAAAAATCCCCGGTATAAAAACCGGGGATTTTTTATGAGAATCTATTTTCAATTTGTAATCGAAATTATCCACAATATCCAATGAGCTCCTGGCATAAAAAGAAGCTGAGCTAGTAATGTTCCTAAAAATCTAGAGATCATAAGCCATCCATACATTTTTCCCATTGTTTCTGTACCGTTTTCTTTTTGGAGGGCTCGTTCTGTTAAGAGAGCGATTCGTGGGTCTAATAGGACAGTTAGTAAAATTGTCGCAAATCCATTAACGAGACCGGAAGCTGTACTTGCATTTGTTGCGTAAGCAGGATTTAAAAAAGAAGCGTATAAAGCAGAAAGAACGCCTGCTGTATAAATAGCGGTAGCAAACATATTAATGAGCATAATTCGCTTTGGAATACCGCCAACTCGCATTCGATGAATCATTTGCAATTTTGGGAAACGAACATATTTTTTTGTGTATTTTAGTTTTTGAATGTTATTTGTTTTCATCATGCGAATGAAAGAACCGTCTGTTTCAAAGTTTTGAATCACATAGCCAAATAGTTTTGTTAGAGTCGGATATAAAAAGATGGCTAGTAATGTACCGATGGAAGCCGCTAATAAAATAAGACGAATCGTTCCTTCTAAATTGATGGAAGTGTCTTGCTTTGCTTGATCGACGATACCGCCAAGTAAAAAGGCTTGCAGTAAGTTAGATGTTCTCGCAACAAGTAACACGATTCCAACTACAGATAAGGAAACAGCAATCTTTTTTAAACGAATTCCTGCAAGTCGGATACTATAGGAACTTGTTTCCACGGCATGAATAATAATTGTAAAAACTACTATGAAAATTAATTTTGTTGTCATGTGTATTCACCATCTATTATAAATTGGAAAATAAATCTAATCATACATGATGAGAAGGGTTTTGTACATCTTGAATTTTGTTTTGATGGTGACTTATAGTATCTTATTGACTGAATGTTTACATTTGAATGATTCTTTTGCAAAATAGTGAAGGTTGTGGCTAGAATGGTAAGGGGGATAAGAATGAAAGCATATTACAGTAACCGAGCAAAAAGTTATGAAGAAGTATATTTTCGAGAAGACCCTATTAGGCAAGCAGAACTGTTACAAATAAAAGATGTTTTGAAAGAAAAGTTTACAGGAAGGGATGTACTTGAGGTTGCTTGTGGTACAGGATACTGGACGCAATATGTTGCTGAAACGGCTGAGCACATTACTGCACTTGATTACTCGGAAGAAACACTTACGATAGCGAAAGAAAAGCAGCTTTTGCCATCGAAAGTTTCTTTTGTACAAGGAAATGCCTATAAACTAAATCAATTAGCAAAAACATTTAATGGAGCATACGCAAATTTTTGGTTTTCTCATATTCCGAAAGAAAATATTTTTTCTTTTTTAGAACAATTTCATAAGGTTTTAAAACCCGGTTCAATTGTATATATGGTAGATAATATGTATAACGAAGGAATAGGTGGAACACTTATTTCGAAGCCAGGCGATGAAAAATTGCTCTCTTTTATCGGTCCGCCGATTCAACATTCATTTGCGAATATATATGGAATGAATGAAAAACAAGTAATAGATGCAGTAACGTTTTATCGTGAATACTTTAAAACGAATGGAATGTTTGAAAATCATGTATATAAGCATATTCCTAGTGTTTTACAAGAGTTAAAGGATGAAGGGAAGCGTTTATTTGTAGCAACGTCTAAACCAACTGTATTTGCAAAACAAATTTTAGAACACTTTCAGATGGCGCATTATTTTGAAGAGATTGTCGGTAGTAATTTAGATGGAACACGCATTGCAAAAACAGAAATCATTCAGCATATTTTACATACATATCACGATTTAGAGAAAGAACATGTAGTTATGGTAGGTGATCGAGAGCACGATATAATTGGAGCACGTCAAGTTGGTATCGATTCTATCGGAGTCATGTATGGGTACGGTAGTAAAGAAGAATTAGTGGCGGCGGGAGCTACTCATATTATTAAAGATGCAGAAAATATAAAGAAGTTTCATTATGTAGTAGAAAAATAATTGACGAAAAAGATAAGGTTGTCACCTTGTCTTTTTTGTATAGAGATGTTGTGAAAAAATGACTATATCCGGTGCTTGAAAAAGGAATTTTAGTTATAAAGTGGAATTTTAAAATAAACTGAAAATTCTATAAAAATTTCCTTGGAAATTAAAAAGGACTAAATCAATAGT